>CAZDMX010000065.1:3010-9050 GCA_964506085.1 uncultured Thiothrix sp.
AAATAACCAACTGATCATCCAGTGCAAAGGTGTAAGCAAATATTTTAGTGATGGTTCTCTAAACGTAGATGTGTTGCATAGTGTTGATCTGAATGTATCCCGTGGTGAAAGAATTGCTATTCTGGGAGCATCAGGGAGTGGTAAAAGTACGTTACTACATATCTTAGGAGGGCTTGATTTACCTAGTGCGGGGAAGGTCTTCATCAACGGACAGGATATAGCGGCGTTATCTGATAAAAAGCGCGGTGTAATGCGTAACAAGTCACTTGGTTTTATTTATCAGTTTCATCATTTGTTGCCTGAATTTACTGCACTAGAAAATGTGGCTATGCCCTTGCTAATTGCTGATTTATCCGTAGATGATGCTAGAGACAAAGCTACCACGATGCTAACTAAAGTGGGCTTAGAGCATCGACTTAACCATAAGCCGGGTCAACTCTCTGGTGGTGAAAGACAACGTGCTGCTGTTGCTAGAGCGTTAGTCACTCATCCTCAAGCAATATTAGCGGATGAGCCAACCGGAAATCTGGATCAGGGTACAGCGGGTAAAATTTTCTCATTGATGCAAGAATTAAATCAACAGTTGGGAACCGCCTTTATTGTCGTTACACATGATTTGGCATTGGCTGAGAAAATGGATAAGACTTATCAGTTGGTTGATGGTCACCTTGAACGGACTTAGGGATATAGTTTACAAATAATTAATGATTATGAGAATGACGCTTCCTGTTCTGCCAACGCTGAATAATATGTAGTCGCCATAAAACACGCACAGAAATGTAGCCCAGCACCGAAGAAATAATTGCTAATACAAGGCTGCCTAGCAGTATAGGTCGCCATGAACTACCAATCATATTGCTTATCCATTCTATACTAAGCGAAAAGCTCATGGGGTCAGGAATGCTACCTAATAAAGTGGAGCCTACTCGATAGGCGAAGTAGAACATTGCTGGCATGGTTATCGGGTTGCTGACAAAGACTAGTGCTACGGATAAAGGCAAATTAGCATAGAAAATTATTGCTAAAAAGGCAGCAACAATGGTTTGAAAAGGTATGGGCAGCCAAGCACAGAACAAGCCTATCGCAAATGCCTTAGCGACAGATCTGCGGTTTAAATGCCACAGGTTTGGACGGTGCAAATGCTCACCCAATACTCCCATAAAACCACAGTGTTTACGTAGTTGTTGCGCATCGGGTATGTGGCGTTTTATAAACTTCTTGGGCATGCCTAAATAATAGTTGATAAATCTATGGTTTGTGAATAAATGCGCTTATTATCCATTAGTTTCTTACTTGGAATTCTATGCATTCAGCAATTTCAAACCCTAAGCTGGGGGTTAGTGTTACTTCCCAACCTGAATTTGTTAAGCCCTTATATGGTAATGTTCATTGTACTTTTGCTGTTTCTGGCACTAGTGCTGACGATTAATTATTTCTGGAGATATCGACTGCTAACGGGTTTTATAGTCGGTTTTTTCTATGCCTTTTGGGCAAGTACTACTGCAATAGATTCTCGACTTTCAGCTGAACTGGAAGGGGAGGATATTATTGTAGTCGGAACGATTGCAAGTATACCCCAACAAAGAAAAAATGGGTGGAGTTTTAGATTAAATATTGAGAAAGCAAGCAGGTTGGGCGAAGCAGGTAAACAACTACCCCTTAAAGGTACCATTCGTCTAGGTTGGTATAGAACAAAACAGATCATCCATGCAGATGAAAAGTGGCAGATGCTAGTACGTTTAAAGCGCCCCGCAGGATTTATGAACCCGGGCGGCTTCGATTACGAGAAATGGTTGTTTCAACAGGGTATTATCGCAACCGGTTATGTTCGTAAATCAACTGACAATAGACGTTCTACAAAGGCTCCTTTCTATTCAGTTAATGCTCTACGGGAAAGTATTTTACGCACCATTCAGCAGCGCATAGAAAATCCGGAATTAGCCGCTATTGTAAGTGCTCTGGCAGTAGCAGATCGTGCTGGAATAACCGATCAACAATGGGATACTTTAAGGCAGACAGGAACCAATCATTTAATCGCTATATCTGGATTACATATAGGCATGGTCGCAGGTTTTGGTTTCTTTCCAATAATGCTGATCTGGTGGCTTTTTCCAACACTCTATCTAAAAATGCCCGTCAGAATCGCAGGTGGGATTGCGGGAGCAGGTTTAGCCATTCTTTACGCATTGCTTGCCGGTTTTACGCTACCTACACAACGTGCATTGATCATGGTTTTGGTTGTTTTATTCGGATTACTGGCACGTAAACACTATTCGAGTTCATCTATTTTGGCAACCGCACTGATGGCTGTATTGTTGTACGACCCATTAGCGGTATTGTCACAAGGCTTCTGGCTTTCTTTTGTGGCAGTTGGGTTAATCATGTTTACCGTAGCCAGACGCATAAGCCGACCTCGACTACTAGTAGTTGACTTGATAACGATCCAGTTCGCCTTATCGCTCGGCATGTTGCCACTGACATTAGCTTTATTTGGAACAGGATCACTTTCATCCCCGGTAGCCAATTTACTGGCCATTCCGTGGGTAACATTGGTTGTAGTACCACTAACGTTACTGGGTGTTTTACTCATCCCGTTAGCAACGATATCCAGCTTTCTACTCAATCTCGCGGCTACCAGTGTTGATAACATGATGCAGGTGCTGGAATTACTATCGTCACCACAAACGATGATCTCAATACCTGAGATTCCAGCTTATTTATTAATGCTCAGCTTCATAGGGTTTCTATGGTTATGGCTACCGAGCAAATTTCCTGGGCGATGGCTGGGGCTTATACTGCTATTGCCCTTAGTGATTTCCCGATCAGAACCCCTTGAAGAAGGGAGTTTCAAGTTTCATTTACTAGACGTAGGGCAGGGGCTTGCCTCAGTTGTGCAGACAAAAAACCATGTTCTAGTTTTTGATACCGGTCCTCGTGCCAGTTCCAGTTTTGATACAGGAAAACTGGTTGTATTACCTTTCTTAAGATCAGAAAATATTAAACATATAGATACCTTGTTGATATCACACGAGGATTTAGATCATCGAGGTGGAGCAGCTATTATTCTTAACACATTAACCGTTGACAGGGTTTTAAGTAGCGACCCGAGTATTTTTCCAAATACGGAACACTGTGACAAAGGCATGAAATGGCAATGGGATGGGGTAGTGTTTGAGATGCTACACCCCGAAAAAAACTGGCAAGGTAGTGATAATGACCGCTCTTGCGTGCTACGGGTTAGCAACAACTATCATAGTTTGTTATTAACAGGAGATATCCAGAAGAGAGCAGAACGGCAGTTACTCGACACGGATTCGAAGCTAAAATCTGACGTTATGGTGGTTCCGCACCATGGTAGCAAAACTTCATCTAGTGAACGTTATCTTGATGCGGTAAAGCCGGAATTGGCTCTCGCGGCTCTTGGCTATCGTAACCGTTTCCATTTCCCCAACAAAGCTATAATTAAACGCTATAAGAAGCGTGGAATCAGAATGCTTACTACGGTAGAAAACGGGGCAATTCGAATTGACTTTCCAGCCAATAATGACGCTTTTCAAGTAGAGAGTTATCGTAAAAAACATCAATATTATTGGAATAAAAAATCAATCCCATGAGCCGTTGAGAACAATTGTAATTAACTAAAAAATAAATATATTTAGCATTTTACAGACATCAGAAGTGAGACTAAAGAGCCTGTGAAAGTATTCAAAAAAGTTCCCCTCTTTAGCAAAGAGGGGTTAGGGGAGATTTGAAAAATAGGAAATTAATACATATATATATCAGCATATTGCTGAACCTCGTTAAATCCCTCTTCAAAAAGGGGGAGGCTAAAAGAGAATACTTTGACAGCCTAAAGTCTCGCTTCCAGTTAGCATTGAACAGCCCTGCTTGCACACTGACCAGCATTTTATATTTTTCTGTTTATAAAAAAATACCTGATTACCCACTTGTCTAAGCCTGATGTTAAATTTTACTTAATAACAATAGGTTCTGGTTTTACATTGTAAATATGTGCAAGATTTTCGTACCCTTCGACAAGCTCAGGGTACTGCTACCGTAGCGCCCTGAGCCTGTCGAAGGGTCGGAAAATTAGCACTTGCATTAGATTAATACTTAGACAGATGGGTAATCAAGGAAAAAATAAGTTATGTTTTACCTCTCTTAGTATAATTTTCTCTATACTTAAGGAACTCTGAGAAAATATCAGTCTCCTCGTCGTATTCTAAAAGGGTATTAAAAATATTTGTCTGATGAGTATTAGAAAACCCATAAATTACTTAGCAAGAAAGATTCTCTATTTTTGGGTAAAAACAGAAATTATTCCTGCAAACATTGATCAGCTTCATATGAAAACTGACAACCCTGTTGTCTATGTTTTAGAGACCAGATCATGGTCTAATTTGCTGATCGTGGAAACTGAGTGCGCGCGATTGGGTATACCAGCACCGCTAAAAAAGATATCGTCTTCACAGCTTGATGCTTGGCATTCTGTTTATACTATTGCGCCAAGACAACCTTTTAAAGCGTGGCTACAAAAACAACCTAAGCGCTCCAGAATGCTACGAGGCATTGTGGAAACATTGCGCGAAAACCCTGATATGGAGATACAGTTTATTCCTGTTTCAGTTTTCTGGGGGAGGCCGGTTGCAACACAAAAGCATTGGCTTCAGGTTTTGTTTGCTGATTCTTGGCGTTTAGCACATGGGTTTAGAAAATTTTTTACTATCCTTTTTCAGGGTAAAAATGTGTTTGTGAAATACTCTGAAGTAATTAGTTGTCGGGGTAGGGCATTCACTGCTGAATACAAGACAACTTCAGATGATGAATTTATAGATAAATTACAAACAGTATTGTCAAAACGATTAATTGATATTCGTGTAGCAACACTGGGCCCTGACATTTCGCATCGTCGAACATTAGTACGAGATTTGATACTTAAACCCGATGTGCAGCAAGCTATTAAAAAAAGAGCGGCTGAAGATTCTCATACTGAATACAAGGCTACTTTACAGGCCAGACGTTACCTCAATGAAATTGTCGCAAACTGTACCAATGTGACTATTCAGGTAATGCAGCGGGGTTTAACCATTTTCTGGAATAGATTTTATTCCGGCATCGAAGTGAGTAATAGTGAAAGTCTAAAGACGTTGTCACTTACTCATGAATTAGTATATGTACCTTGTCACCGAAGCCATATAGATTACCTGTTGTTGTCTTATGTTATTTACAATCAGGGCTTGGCAATACCCTATGTAGCAGCGGGTAAGAATTTAAATATGCCCGTTATAGGCTCAATTTTGCGGGGAGGAGGGGCTTTCTTTATTCGCAGGAGCTTTAAAGGCAATGAGCTGTATTCCACTGTTATGTTTGAATATATCGCTGATTTGGTCACAAAGGGTGTGCCTATTGAATATTTTGTTGAAGGAGGGCGCAGTCGTACGGGAAGATTGCTAACGCCTAAACCCGGCATGCTGGCAATGACGGTTCGTGGTTTTCTGAAATATCGAGGTAAACCCGTTGCTTTTATACCTGTTTACGTGGGCTATGAACGATTACTTGAAAGTAAGGCGTATCAAGCAGAATTATCAGGTGAAGAAAAGAAGAGTGAGACGTTTTTAAATTCAATACGCTCTATTTTCAGTATTCGAGGTAACTTCGGTAAAGTTTATACCAATTTTGGCCAACCTGTATTTTTAGACCAAGTACTTGATCATCAGCATCCTGAATGGCTTTCTGATAGTTATGACGACTCGTTGAGACCTCAGTGGGTGAGGGGGGTTGTAAGTCAGGTATCTGAAAATATTATGCAGAATATTAATCAAGCAGCTACCGTGAATTCTATTAATTTGATAGCAACCGTATTATTAGCTATGCCAAACCAGAGCATGGCGAGTAATGAACTTGAACGTATGCTGGAATTATACAAGACAATCATAAATTCGATTGAATACTCCAAGCAACTGATTATCAGCACTAAAAGTGGGAGTGAACAAATTGACCATGCTATATCGCTAGGAATGGTGAAAAAGCGTGAACATGC
>CAZDMX010000066.1:0-8971 GCA_964506085.1 uncultured Thiothrix sp.
TCTGCACAATCTGCATCAACCATAACCGCATAGTCAGGAATATACTGAATACATTGCTTTAAAAGCTTGTCGGTATTGTTATTAGCGGTAAGAGCAGTGATCTTGTAGCGATCAGGATGAAGACTAATCACATCTAACGTACTGACACCGATCGAGCCCGTCGCGCCCAGGATGGTGATGCGTTTCATATCACTCATACAGATTATAATCCGTGCAAGCCAGCCCAGACTAATCCAGTCGTAAAGACGGGCAATGCAGACAATAAGCTATCTACTCGATCAAGAATTCCCCCGTGACCAGGAAGAATATGACCACTATCTTTAAATCCTGATTCACGTTTCATCATACTGACAAACAAATCACCAGCAATCGAAAAAACAGCTGTTAATACCGACAGCAAAATAAAGTAAATCCAATAATTACCCGGCACCTGAAAATACCAAGCACCTACTATTGACCAAGCAAACACACCTAAAAGACCGCCCAATGCTCCCTCAACAGTCTTACCAGGACTTAGCTCAGGAGCTAACTTTCGTTTACCAAACTTCTTGCCCGAGAAATACGCGCCAGTATCAGCAATCACCGTAAGCAAGATAAGGTACAACACCCACTCTGGGTTAAATGAATGCAATTTCCCTAAAAACCACCAAGCTGATGTGAGTACAACAAAACCCGCAATCGCAAAAATCCAGGGACGATGCATAAACAAAGTGGATTCACGCTTATAGGTCGCTAGGAAAAAAACGGCAATTAACCACCAGAGTAAAGCGGCAACGATGATAATTTGGAAAACATAGCTATTAAAAAAATAGTAAATAGCGGCCACAACAACCAGACCTAGAAGATAAGCGTAACGGCAACGTGGTCTATCAGTCAGTAATATTAGCCGTGTCCACTCCCAGCCTCCTATTAGCACCAAAGGTATGAGTGAGAGAAAAATGAAGTAGCCATTACGCAGCGTCAGTACAGCTGCAATAACAAAGGGGAATAATATAACTGCTGTTATGATTCGTTGTTTAAGCATTTTGTTCACTCGCGATTTGATCACCTGTTTTACCAAAGCGGCGCTGTCGTTTCGAATAAACCCCGATGGCGAGGTCAAGCTGTTCTGCATCAAAATCTGGCCATAGCGTGTCAGTGAAATAAAATTCAGCGTAGGCTAATTGCCATAACAAGAAGTTACTCACTCTGGTTTCTCCACCTGTCCTGATAAATAAATCAGGATCCGGTATATCATGAGTACTCATAAAACCAGACAGCATCTCTTCATTAATATCATCTTCTATGAGATTGCCGTCTTTAGCAAGCTGAGCAACTTGCTTACAAGCATTAACAACATCCCAACGGCCGCCATAATTAGCGGCAATTTGCATAGAGAGACTTGTACCACTTTTGGTTAAATCTTCAACTTGCCTCATTTTCTTTTGTAGTTTTTCAGGGAAAGCTGCGGTATCCCCGATAAAGCTTAGTTTAATGCCATTTTGTGTAAGAGATTTAGCTTCGCTTTCTAAAGCCGACATAAATAATGACATCAAGGCAGTAACTTCTTCTTGTGGTCGTTTCCAGTTTTCACTACTGAAAGCGAATAGCGTCAGATATTTGACACCTCGGTTGTCACAAGCTCGAATAGTACGGCGTACTGAATCTACCCCTTTTTTATGGCCATAAGTCCGCGGTAAAAACCGCTTTTTTGCCCAGCGGCCATTACCATCCATGACGATAGCAATATGTTTAGGGATCGCAATGTTCTTTTTATCTTTCATGGTGAGGCGATATAACCAGACAATATAAAAATTAAACAGCCATCAAGTCTTGCTCTTTTTCAGTTAACACGACGTCTATCTCAGTAATATATTTATCCGTTAACTTTTGAATATCTTCTTCAGCTTTACGTTGCTCATCTTCAGATATGTCTGACTCCTTTTCCAGCGACTTGAAATCAGAATTCGCATCTCGGCGAATATTACGGATGGCTACACGTCCGCCTTCTGCTTCATGCTTTACAACACGCACCAAATCCTTTCTGCGCTCTTCAGTGAGTGGTGGCAATGGCACACGAATAACCGTTCCCGCTGTATTCGGGTTTAAACCGAGATCAGAGTCCATAATGGCTTTTTCTACTGGCTTTGCCATCATATCTTCCCATACGGTAAGACATAAAGTGCGGGAATCCTCTGCCGTTATATTAGATACTTGTGACAATGGAACCTGACTACCATAATAATCAACATGGATATGGTCAAGAATACTAGGGTGTGCACGACCTGTCCTGATCTTGGTTAGTTCGTTTTTAAGTGACTCAACACTTTTTTGCATCCTTTCGCTTGCATCTTTTAGTATTTCATTAATCATTGTTACTTCCTTATGTTAAGGGACGTGTATGGAACAAGGTGTTTTGACGCAATGAACTTACCCATCCTATTTGTCTTTTTGTTCCTGAATCAATTATCTTATGACTTAGCTGAGCTTTAGCGAAACTTAGAAGCTTCAGCAGAAACATAGTTGCGCTACGCGACGCTTAAGATCATTGATTCAGGAGCAAAAAGCAAGTCAGAATGTTTAAGTTATTTCACACACGTTCCTAAGATTCCCGTTAGCCTTCGATCCGTGTTCCTGAAGACTGTCCGCTTATGATAGCTGAAAGCTTACCTGCTTCAAACAAATTATAGACTTGCATAGGCATAGAGTTTTCACGACATAGCACTAATGCCGTTAAATCCATGACCCCAAGCTCTTTGGAAATAGCTTCTGAATAGCTTATTGTGTCATATCGTTTTGCATCAGGATTCTTCATGGGATCAGAATCATACACACCGTCAACTTTTGTACCTTTCAATAATAAATCAGCATTAATCTCTAATGCACGTAAACTTGCAGCGGTATCCGTGGTGAAATAGGGATTACCTGATCCCGCCGCCATAATAACAAGTCGCCCTTTGGAAAGATGATTACGAGCACGTTGTGCGGAGTAAGACTCACAAGCCTGATCCAGATTAAGTGCAGACAACACCATGCACTCAACCCCCAGCTTTATGCATTGATCCTGCATGGCTAATGAGTTCATTACGGTTGCCAACATACCCATCTGGTCGGCACGGGTACGATCTATACCACTTTGTGCTAGACCAGCACCCCGAAAAATATTACCACCGCCAATCACTAACCCTATTTCTACACCCTGCTTCTGTAGGTCAACAATTTCGGTAGCTACCTTTTTTAGTACTTTCGTATCGATACCAAAGTCGTCGTCACCCATTAAGGCTTCGCCACTGAGCTTTAGTAAAATTCTTTTGTATTTAAAATCTGACATTTCTTCCCACACTTGGTTACTTTAACCTAAAAAACACAGCTGAAACTACTGTGAATGTCTATAGCACTGAATCTAAAGGTTCTCTGGAAAATTTTGACTTCATCCGTAGAGTGAACCTAGAAAACACAGTTGAGCGAGGAAAGAACTCGTAAGATGTTGGTGTGCATAGTGAAACAGAAAAATTCGTGGTCACCTTATTGGTGATGAGAAGCTTTTCTGTTTTGCTAGGTGCACCAAGAGCTTGCTTGGACTTTCGTGATCCAACTGCGTTTTTAGGTTTAATTAACTACACGCAAAAAAAAGGAGCAAATAATTTGCTCCCCTCTTTTATTTAAGTATTGATCTTATTTCGACCCTTTCATTTGCGCCATAACCTCTGCCGCAAAATCTTCCTGCTTCTTCTCGATACCATCGCCCACTTCATAGCGAACAAAGCCATCAACCGTTGCACCCGCCGCTGTTAGCAACTTGCCAACGGTTTGATCGGGGTCTTTTACAAAAGGTTGTCCGAGTAATGTTATCTCAGACAGGTATTTGCGAATACGACCCGCTACCATTTTTTCAATAATCTCTGCTGGCTTGCCACTTCCTTCTGCTTGTGCGACAAGGATTTCTTTTTCCTTAGCCAACTCATCTTCAGGAACCTGATCTTCTGAAACGCAAGTAGGGTTACTTGCTGCGATATGCATAGCGATATCTCTACCTAGCTGCTCATCACCGCCAGTCATAGAAATCAAAACACCAATACGTTCGCCATGTAGATACGATGAAATAGCTCCATTATCTGTACTCATCATTTCAAAACGGCGTACTTGAATATTCTCACCTATTTTAGAAACCAGATTAGCACGAGTTTCTTCAACTGTTTCACCACCTTCCAAAGGCAATGAGGCTAGTGCCGGAATATCAACTGGCTTATCTGTTAAAACTATAGCACCTACTGCTGTAGTAAAAGCCATAAAGCTCTCATCTTTTGCAACAAAATCTGTTTCAGAGTTAACTTCAACAATCGTGCCTTCAGTTTTATCTTCATTGACAGTCAAAACGATGCGGCCTTCAGCAGCGATACGTCCAGCTTTTTTATCAGCCTTGGCAGCTCCATTTTTGCGCATCATTTCGATAGCGCCTTCCATATCTCCATCAGACTCGACCAACATCTTCTTGCACTCCATCATGCCAGCGCCAGTGCGCTCACGGAGTTCTTTAACCATTGCAGCAGTAATTGCCATATCATTACCCTTTAAAATATATCTAAGTTTAGGTGTTTACTAAATTGAGCTACTTAGGAATCACCCTAGATGGTTGTACCGTACTTATGCCTATACAGTAAGCATCTTCCGTACAACCATCTTAATTGATTAGTTCACTCTTATTATGAACTAAAAATGATACAAAAATAAACAAATATTTAGCTGTCTGCTTTTTCTTCGTTCGTTTCAGTCTCTGTGTCTGCGGTCGCAGCTTCTTTAGGTGCGTCTGTCTCCGGCTCTACTTTATCAGCATCTTTAACAGGCTTCGCTTCAGGCTCTGCTTTTTCTACCTTCGGTTCTTTAGCAGGCTTGGCCTCGGCTTCTACTTTTTCTGCCTTAGGTTCTTTAGCAGGTTTAGCTTCAGGCTCTGCTTTTTCTGCTTTAGGCTCTTCAGCAGGTTTTGCTGACTTCTCTGCAGCTGCCATTTCTTCAGATGTTTTGGCAACACTTATATGTGCTTCAGCAATCGTATCAGCAGCAACTGTTGTATAAAGTTGGATAGCCCTTATAGCATCATCATTACCTGGGATAACATAATCCAGATAATCTGGATTATTATTCGTATCAACGACACCAATAACAGGGATGCCTAATTTTCTGGCTTCTTTAACTGCAATTGTTTCGTAACCCACATCAATAATAAACATAGCGTCAGGAATCTTACGCATATCCTTGATGCCACCTAAAGTCTTATCAAGTTTAATATGTTCACGAGTCAGCATAAGTGCTTCTTTTTTTCCACGCTTTTCTAACGTGCCATCAGCCATCATTTTTTCTAGCTCATGCAAACGACGAACAGATTGTTTAACCGTTTTGTAGTTGGTTAACATGCCACCTAACCAACGCTGATTAACATAAGGCATTGAACAACGAGATGCTTCTTCTTTTATGATGTTTTGTGCAGAACGCTTGGTACCAACAAACATGATCTTGCCACCATTTGCAATTAAACTGCTGATATAATTCATTGCATCATTAAACATGGGTAATGTTTTTTCCAAGTTAATGATATGGATTTTATTGCGCTCGCCGAAAATATAGGGAGCCATTTTTGGATTCCAGTAACGAGACTGGTGTCCGAAGTGCACGCCTGCTTCAAGCATTTGGCGCATAGTAACTTTAGCCATAGTAAACCTCTTTGTATGGGTTGAGCTTCCACGAAATCCCATTTAACAACCTTGCTAGTCTAATTAGGTTAGACTTCGCGAACAGGCACCCTGTTAAATGTGTCGACTCGTGTGTAGATTTAAAAATATTTATACTCACATGAATATAAATTGATATTGCGATTTTCGCGTGCGCTTTATACCATGAAGCAACCTAACAGTAAACAATATTTAAGAAGACTCTGATCAAGTCGTATACGATATTGACGTGATGTTTCATCATTCATACAGTGCATGATTATAAACACCCTATATAATGAACCTGAAAAGGCTCTCTTTCATCTATACTACTTGATGAGTTACATCTAGAGGCTGTCCGAGAACTATGCCTACAGCGAACGCCTGATTCGGACGATAACTAATAGATTTTAACGCAACATAAACTTATTTAAAGCAAGGATTTAATGGCCATTTCAATTAAAACAGATGATGAGATCAAGAAAATGCGGATAGCCGGTAAACTCGCATCCGATGTATTGGTGATGATAGAACCTCACGTTAAACCGGGTGTCACAACTGATGACTTAAATCAAATTTGCCATGATTACATTGTCAACGTACAGCATGCAATTCCTGCCCCGCTTGATTATAAGGGCTTCCCTAAATCTATCTGCACCTCAGTTAATCATCAAGTTTGTCACGGCATACCGAGCCAGAAAAAGCTTAAAAAAGGCGATATTGTTAACATTGATATCACCGTTATTAAGGATGGCTATCATGGCGATACTAGTAAGATGTTCTTTGCAGGAAAAGCTACTATTCCGGCAAAACGGATTTGTGATGTTGCACACAAAGCTATGTACATAGGTATAAACATGGTTAAGCCTGGGATTAAACTAGGCGACATAGGACATGCTATTCAGCAACATGTAGAATCTCAACACGCTTCTGTAGTACGTGAGTACTGCGGACATGGCATTGGCAAGAACTTTCATGAAGAGCCGCAAGTGCTTCATTACGGCAAGGTCAATACTGGTGTTGAACTCAAACAAGGCATGACCTTCACTATTGAACCCATGGTAAATCTCGGAAAACGCAATATCCGCACTCTTCCAGATGAATGGACTGTGGTTACAAAAGACCACAAATTATCGGCCCAATGGGAGCATACACTTCTGGTGACTCATGATGGGGTTGAGGTATTAACGCTCCGTGAGGAAGAGACAGATTGGCAGCAACAACTTTGAACACGATCGCCCGTAAAAAGAACTGGCAGGATCAGCTTCAACATATCATAGAAGATATTGTTCATGCGAGTGGCTCTTCCACCCAGGAGATCGCCACGGCACTCACCTCAGGTAAAGAGATCATTGATCAGGCATTCTATGAGCAAGCTGATATTCAGCAGCTCTTAGAAGCCCACACACAATTGATTGATGCAGCTCTGTGTCGTTTATGGCAAGCACACTATATGAATGGCGAAGTTAATGGAAAACAATCTGTATCAATAGTTGCAGTGGGTGGCTATGGTCGCTCAGAAATGCACCCTCATTCTGATGTGGATCTACTCATTTTACTTGATAACCCTGCAGATGATAACTGCCAAGATGCTATCTCTGGTTTTATCACCCAACTATGGGATTTAAAGCTAGAGATTGGCCATAGCGTGCGAACGTTGGACGAATGTGTTGAGGTCGCTCAAAACGATCTCACTGTTATCACGAACCTTATAGAGGCGCGCCTGTTATGTGGTAATAAAACACTTTATGACAGACTTAATTTCACCCTGTCAACTGACCATCTTTGGGATAGCGCTAAATTCTTTCAGGCCAAACTTGGCGAACAACAAGAGCGTTATAAACGCTATGGCGATACCGCCTATCGTGTAGAACCAAACCTGAAGGAAGGGCCGGGTGGGTTACGTGATATTCACATGATTAGTTGGGTAACAAAACGTGAATACAACACCTTGTCGCTACTTGAGTTATATGAACTGAATATTGTTACTGACAAAGAATATGACTCGCTTATTTCCAGCCGTGATTTTCTATGGAAAGTGCGTTATGCAATCCATTTGCTCGCCAAAAGAAAAGAAGACAGACTGCTGCTCGAACACCAGCAAACTCTGGCAAAAATATTTGGTTACAATAACGATGCCGCCAATGTAGCCGTTGAACAATTCATGCATCATTATTATCAGACCATCACTCAAATGGAGCGAATGAGTGAGCTGCTACTAGGAATTTTCAGAGAAAATATATTACCGACAACTACCGACGAGAATGCAATAAAAATCAACGATTGGTGCATACGTCAAGGTAACTATTTAAAGGTAACCAACCCGAATATCTTTATTGAAAAACCCCATACTTTGCTCAAAATATTTTATATTTTGCAGATTACATCAGGGATTCGTGGACTTGTTCCACATACTATCCGTTTGATCCACAATCATCTGCATATCATTGATGATGACTATCGTGGGAAACGACAACACAAGAAAATATTCATGGACATCATGTCTGAGTCCCATGGCATTACCTATGTCCTACGACGTATGAACCGTTATGGCATACTGGCAGCATGGATCCCCGCTTTTGCCAATATTGTGGGGCGTATGCAATTTGATTTATTTCATGCCTATACGGTTGATGATCATACTTTGCGCGTCATCCGTATGCTGCGTAGATATAGTGTGCCAAAAGGCGCAGAAGATATGCCCTATGAAAGCCTTATTTTCAAAAGTCTACCTGATCCTAAAATTCTGTATTTAGCAGGTCTCTTCCATGATATCGCAAAAGGCAGGGGTGGCAGTCATTCCGAACTAGGTGCGGTTGACGCTTATGAGTTTTGTCGTCTACACCACCTTGATTTTTATGATTCCCATTTAGTGAGTTGGTTGGTTGAAAATCACCTATTACTTAGCATGACCGCCCAACAACAAGATATTAGCGACCCGGAAGTCATTCAGGAATTTGCCAAGAAAATGATGGCCTCCACTCGACTTGATTATCTTTACTTGCTAACCATTGCGGATATTCGAGGCACCAATGCCAATTTATGGAATGGCTGGAAACATTCTCTGCTGCAAGGTCTTCACAAAAATACCCGCCGCGTATTGAAGCTCGGCCTGGCTCCCTCATCCTATGAAGAGTTAATCGAACAAAAACGTGAGTCAGTACTAGAGCAACTGCCCATCCTGACGATTGATAAGGATGCTGGTGAGCAATTTTGCAAGCGCATGGGCGATGATTACCTGCTCAATCATTCCGTCGATGTCATACTCTGGCAGATGTCTTATATTC
>CAZDMX010000067.1:0-8961 GCA_964506085.1 uncultured Thiothrix sp.
CGTATTTTGCAATGGGATACCGCGTTTAATCTTTATCATGAACCCAACCACCGTTTTGTCGCTGATTTTGTCGGTCAAGGCGTCTTAATAAAAGGTTATTTGGTCTCGGCCAACTCTGTTGCAACAGAAATCGGGCTGATCCATGGGAATCGTGCTTACGCCTGGCCCAAGGGAACCGAGGTCGATGTTCTGCTAAGACCCGATGATGTCGTGCCTGATACTAATGCCGACCTTAAAGCCAAAGTCGTGCATAAAGCATTTAAGGGCGCTGAAATCATGTATACCTTAAAATTACCGACCGGTAGCAAGGTATTATCACTGTTCCCAAGCCACCAGGATCATGCTATTGGTGATCTTGTTGGTGTCCGTATCGCAGCTGATCATTTGGTAGCATTTAATTATGCTGGCGCAGGGGCTGCTAAAGTTTCATATAAGAACTAACGATTGATCAAACCCCAATCAACCCAATCGTTGAAACCTATAATGATAAGGTGGTTTCACTTATTCAAAACAGAATAAATAACTTGGGCGACAATCTGATTATTGTCGGCATGCAAAACACCATAACTTACCCAACAGACTGACCTGATGCACTTCACCAAACGGCCACGAAAAGATGGCCAACAGATGGTTGCACGCGATTGCCGGTGATGGATTCAAAGCTCTAACAATAAATACTCAAGGCGCGGATTCTACCACCGGCTTGGCTAGTGGAACAGCACTGATTGACTGCTGTATTTTTTTTGGCTAGCATAGCCCCATTGTTCATTTAATGGTAATTAAAGGCTGATGAAAAACCATAAGTTTCTCTCCAGGCGTAAATTCTTAATTCGTGTTTCGCTACTTGGTTTTGCGTCCTTGGTTGCATTTGGAAGCGCGCCAACCCTGTTAAATCAGTGGAGAAAATTTAAGTCGTTGAAACTATCAACCAAGCATGCTGTGTCTTATGTAGGGGCCAGCAATATCAGCAGCCCTGTTCTACGTAGCAGCGCATATTTTTCAGCGTTTTTTGCTGGAATGCAACCCAATGAAACGGATGTCAGCGATCTTGAAACACTATTCAGATTTGTTGCGATGAAAGACAGCAACTATTACACGCAACTCGTCTACCTCGCTAGCCATGCCAACAAAGTTTCACATCGGAAATTTAATAAGCCTATAGAAGAACTCAATCACTACGAGAGCAACATGTTAATCACCTCAATAATGAAGCATAGAAATAACAGAAAGCAGTATAAAAATAATAGAAAATCTAAACTTTTGGCTCTTGTCTCTGAAAAAGAACGTGCGTTAAGGCTAATGCATGCGTCCACCATACCATTAACTTTCCGAGTCTATGCGAATTCTGGACTTGACTGGAAAAGTCGGGGCTACACAACTTGGCCTGGGGTTCCCGGCAACACGTTCGGCTATACAAACCCAGTCAGTCTTTCCGCATGCTAAACCAAAAGTACGACATATGCATTGTTGGTGCTGGCATCACAGGGGCTCTGATAGCTGCTCATGCGGCAAAAGCAGGGAAAAAAGTACTGTTGATCGAAGCGGGCAAACAATTCAACTTTAGCAATCGACTCAACCAATTAAAAGAGCACCTATATCTAAATCGGCCGCAATGGCCGTGGGAACACGGTGATCGCGATACTTATGAAGATAGTTCAATAGAGTCGATTGGGAGAAGCTATGATCTAAACAGGGCACGCGTAAAGGCAGTGGGGGGGTCAACGCTTCATTGGGGGGGCAAGGCTCAGCGCCTTTTCAATAGTGATTTCAATATGTTTTCTCTCTATGGCTATGGTGCTGACTGGCCAATAAGTTATGAAGAGTTGGAACCGTTTTACGGGTTAGCGGAGGCAGAAATTGGTGTCTCAGGCAGTGTTAACGTTTCTGACCCCTATCGTTCTTCCCCTTACCCAATGAAAGGTTTTCCTCACAGTCATGATGACAAAGGCTGGTACAACACGGCTGATAAACTTGGCATTGACTTGGATACGGTCTCTCAGGCAATAAATTCTGTTAAGTACAAGAATCGCTCACAGTGCCTCACCTACAGTGCCTGCAACTTGTGTCCAAGCGGCGCAAGATACAGTGCAGATATACATGTAGCAGAAGCAATAGACAGTGGGAATTGCACTCTGGTCACTGAAACTGTCGCCCGCAGAATACGCATGAAGGATAATGGCGATGTAGATCATATCCTCGTTACAAATAATAACTCCGGGAAAGACCATCGTATTATTGCGAAAAATTATATTATCGCAGCACACGCAATTGAGTCAGCACGACTACTTTTGCTTTCCCAAATAGGCAATGAGTCTGGCCAGTTGGGAAGAAACCTCATGGAACACTGGTACGCTAGCGTTGTAGGCTTATCGAATCAACCCACGTTTCCTAACCGTATCGGCTTCGCAACCATGGAGTGTAGTAACTATTATGACGGTGAAGAGAGATTTAAACGTGGCGCAATCAAAATCGAATTCTCCAATAGCTCAAACCCTCTTTACAATGGATGGTGGAAAAAACTTTATGGAGATGAACTAAAGAGTTACATGTGCAGTGTTGCCAACAAAACTATCGAAGTAGCTGCTGAAGTGGAGCATGCCCCAAACCCATTAAGCAGGGTTACACTAAGCCAATCTAAAGTAGATATGTTTGGTGACCCATCTCCCCATATCAATTTTCACCTATCAGATTTCGATAAACAGACTCACGAACGTGCATATCAACTCATTGAAACCCTAATGGAAGCTCGCGGACTAACCAAAATTACCCGCACCTCTAATTTTGTCTCGGCCTCTCATCACATGGGCACATGCCGGATGAGCGACGACCCCTCTCTTGGCGTTGTAAATAAAAATTGCAAACTTCACGGTTCCAATAATTTGTATGTGTGCGGTAGTAGCGTATTTGCTTCTGGTGGTGCACGCCAGCCTACTTTGACAATAGCAGCGCTGTCAATCAGATTAGCTCAGATGCTGATTAACAACAGGTAGTTTAGTTTGCCAATATTTCTTACCCAATGTCACATGGGCGCTGAGCCTGAATTTGAAAATGGTTGTTTAATTTAGCAAAAATCTTATTAGCACGGATGCTGCCTACATCTTAAATTAACTTGCCATCAACCTAGACGTTATATTTGTGAATATTATTTCACTTGAAAGTGAAATGGTCTGTAGACATATTCAGCCCTAACTCACAGACCCACTATAACTAGCCAATTGCCATCAAAAACTTTGCTTTCTATCGCTATTTGTTAGTGCACCCACCTACGGTGCCTTTCAGCAGGACAGTGAACCTAGTGGTCTTGTTGTTATTGAGGTCGAAAACTTTGCTTCAAACACACCCGCAAAAAGCCATGCCTGGACATCCAATAGCACCGCTAGCTTCTCCGGCTCAGGTGCCCTACAAACTACACCCAATAATGGCGCTAATATTAAATACCAGCTATTCCAGCCTCAGCCCACAACTGAGCTACACCATTGACTTTACCCAAACCGGTACGCACTATATCTGGATTCGAACCATCGGCCTCGGCCCTATGGATCACTCTCTTCATATCTGTCTCGACGAACAAGAAATCGCCACTTCCGACTGGTCTCGCCCAACTCTGTTGTAATAGAAATCGGGCTGACCCATGGGAATCGTGCCTACGCTTGACCCAAGGGAACCGAGGTCGATGTGCTACTAAGACCCGATGATGTCGCGCCTGATACCAATGCAGACCTTAAAGCAAAGGTCGTGCATAAAGCCTTTAAAGGCACTGAAATTATGTATACCTTAAAATTGCCGACCGGCAGCAAGGTGCTGTCCTTGTTTCCCAGCCATCAGGATCACAACATCGGTGATCTAGTAAGCGTCCGTAAAGAAAATTTTTTCAGCTGATAGATAACCATATAAAACCATCATTATCAACCCGCTCAAATAACATCATCCTTAGCAACATAAATTCGAACTCGTGCGATATAACTATCCTTGTTATAGACAACAGTCCCTTCGCAAATATTACAACCTTCTTCTATTTCTGCCAAGAAATCATAATATTTCTCTACCACATCCTTGACCTTCGGATATCGCTTAAACTCGTAGCGTCTGTAATCATCCGGGTCGCCTTTCTTTGAATTCTTTTGAAATACTTCAACAAAAAATTTAGGCCTATTAGTTTCAATATCATCAACAAATCGATCAATATAATATCTCTGCTGTGATCCTTCTCTCAATTGACGTTCCGTATGTGCTTCTTTCGTTCCTTGCGCCAATCCAGTCTCGCCATACAGATGTAAACCAGAACCCCATATAGCCATCCGATCCCCTGGAAGCGCATAACCAAGTATCAATTTCGCAGCTTCACCAGTAGTTTTTCCAGCAACCGCTGCATGTTCCAACTTATCAAACGCAATATTACCTTTACTTAAGGTATATGAAAGCTGTGCGACAGCCGTAGCAATCAAAAATACCCCCGCAAAATAATATATAGCCGGTGTCTTAGCAGACCCACTCACTATAGTATGTTGACTAATATAAGCAAAAATACCAAGAATAGAACCTGCAAAAAAGGTGGCTGGCACAACAAGTAAAAGAAGATAGTGAGTAAACGTATTGCCAGGTTGAACAACACTATAAACACTGGCAATCGATACCACTCCAGCTATGGCAAAATGATATCGATATCGCAAAGTAACGCTGCGTACTTTACTCACCAGCATTATAGCCATACCCACAATAAAAACCCCTTGTGAGAAGAAAAATATCTTACTATCAGGCGCATAAAAAAGCACCTCTAGAAATTTTCTGACTCTCCTCTTGAAGGATACTCCTTGCGTTTGTCCGAAAAATCCCTCTTGCGCATAAATTAAATTATTTAGTATGTAGGACTGCCAAAAGTCGTACAATGCGCCACTTATTATCAAATACAACATGAGTAAGAATGACGGAACAATCGCACCAACAATCAACACAAAAACCTGCTGTCGTCGCTGCTGATGTAATAAATAAATTAGCGTTACAACCCCAAATACGAACGCTATCGGACCAGCTTGAATCTTCGCATAAGGCATCAGGCCTAACACAAGCCCCAAAAGAAATGCGTATATAGATGTTATGCCAATAGTGTCTACCTTGCTAAATAAATAGAAAGCTATTGCCAAAAGCAAGACAGGGATATGCTCGCCATTATAAGCAACATAATCCCAATAGGTTAAGCCGGCAGCGCACACTACCATTGGAAGTACAGCAACCCTTGCGACAAGCTCTCCATAAAGATTCGCAAAAGCCCGGTATAGCGCAAATGCGCTCAACGCCCAAACCCCAACGCCCAGCAACTTGATACTTCCGTAAGAAATCTCGCCCACGATCAGCGACATAAAAGCGACCGAATAAGTAGCTAACGGACCGAGTGTTGTGTTATCGACCGAGATCCAGAAACGTGGATCCAATAATAATGTTTGTGCACCCCCAATCAAGCCAAACTCATCTGGGTTCAATGCCAGTCGAGCCACCCCAGGCATCCTCATGATTACTATGAAAGCCAAAAAGGTCACTGCAAATGCAATTGGAGAGTATAAGACCGATGGAGCAAGTGGAGTGCTCGAGCCAGACTGGAGTCGTGTTAGTCTAAAATACGCAACAGTCTGCGCAATTAGAATGGCTGTAAATAACAAACCTAGAAACACCCAAAGATCACGCCCAAGCGGTTCCATTCCAAGAAGAAAACTAGCTACTGCTGGTTGTATGCCGCTACCAGACATAATGAACACCCCTCAATAAAATCCCCTCTTCATCGAACACGAAACTTTTATATGCTCATCAACTTCAAGGGAAAATTAATTTAATAGCAACTGAAACAATAGAAACAAACTTAATTTAAAGAATAATTAAGATGGAAGAGAAACAATAAAAGTAAATTATCCGTCCTTCGCTGGCATGAAATGCCAGGACTTAGATTCTCACTTTTCGTCAAAACCTATCTTTTCTTCCACCAAAAAAGTTGGCCTATCTTTAATTTCATCATATATTTTTGCAATATACTCGCCCACGATCCCCAAACTGATCATAATAAAACTACCTATTATTAATAGAGTGATAATCATTGTTGCAAAACCAGATACCGCCTCTCCTTGAAACCTCGACCATAATGTATCTAACGTGATGAAAAAGGCAAATACCAGGGTAAATAAACCTAGAAATGTAACAATCCGAAGCGGCGCGCTTGTAAAAGAAACTATTGCAGTAGTCGCCAACACAACAAGCCCCCACAACGACCATTTTCCTTCGCCATCCACTCGACGCTCAACATCAAATGGGATGCTTTTATGCGGATACCCTACCCAGTCGGATAACCCTCTGTAGAACCTCTGCTTTTCCGGCAATTTATTTACGATCACATCTACTATCAAACGGTCTAAGAGCTTAAAATCTGACGCATTATTGACGTTTATACCACCTAACCAAGATAAAAAAGTGTTGAACACGTATGCTCGCGTTCGAGCAAATACACTATCTTTGTCACGCTTTCTCTTAACTGCGTCAACAACTTTTACTCCATCCCGCCACATACGTACCATATCCGGTATCAATTTTGGGGGATGTTGGAGATCTGCATCAATAGTAATTACCACATCTCCGCGAGCAGATTTTAGACCCGCTAATAATGCTGCTTCCTTACCAAAATTACGACTAAACTGTATGCCTTTGATACGCGCGTTTTCTTTGGCCAGCAGCCTCAACTGGTCAAAGGTTCCATCATGGCTCCCATCGTCTACCACTATAATTTCCCAAGTATTGGCGCCACATGAATCAATTACTCGTATTATCTCCTCAATAGCACGCCTTATCCCTAACGCCTCATTATGAGCAGGGATAACTATACTTAGAATATTAAGAACATTCTGACCTTCTGGTTCGGCAGATGTCGAACGATCACTCTTAGAGCTCATGACTTACTCCTCCATCTCGAACCAAGACACGGTCTTCATTCACGAGCAAATCTCTATACCCAATAAGTTCCACTCTATATGTTAGACACAAATCCTTTACCTCTCTACTAGTTAACAATTCGAGCTCCTTTTCCCACGCATGGTAGGACAATAACCGCATGTCGCCCACCTCATTAACATCATAGCGGCCAGGATGACACATCAGTTCATATACCTGACCAGGCTTTAGGTTTGGTAACCGACGCTTAAGATAAGCTAGACTAAGCTTGCCACTCTCCCCCATTCCTAAAAAATTGGCTGCAGGAACAGTCAATTTCTCTCTATTAATCCACTCCAGCACCTTCATTATAGAATCTCTTAGAATCGCTGCAGGGCCCAACTTGTGAAACATTTCAGGGGTGGAAAACCGTATGTGATCTATATCAAATTCAGCCGCTAGCTCCTGAATCAAAGGAAATAGCGGTGGCAACATATGAATATGCTCGTGCGAATTAAGGAATCTCAAAACTAAGCCACCCTCCAAACATCGCCGTACCTGAGCTCGCAATTCTGTCTGCACATCCGATAACGCTATCTTGCCTGACATTATGGCAACAGCCATAGAAAATTTACCCGGGAACTCCGAGCCCCATTTCGATAGACTGGCAGCCATTACATCCGTTAACGGTCGTCCACTAGTGAGGTTTAAATGGACCCCAACATCTACACTATCTTCTTTTCGCAGCCAAGACAGCTGTTGATCAAGGTTATTGCTATTAGCAAATACGCCAGTTGATGTTACTATTCCCTTACCCACCGACTCTAGAATACCCTTGCTAACACAGTCAAAATAACCATAATCATCCGCATTAACGATTAAATAGCTCACCGCTCGCTTTGATTCCATCAACCTACTACCTCACGCCTGCTTACATCTAACAAACATTAGCCCATCGAATTCATATGTACAAATAACCTGTCATACATTTTAACCCCCAACCCTATTTAAACCTATATAATCTTATGCGGTACTCAAATATTGGTCGCATAAGTTAATATCTAACACTGCACACCCTCGACCCATTTAATTGAAAAAAAAAGGCTTCTACTCTATCAACACTTTGGTTAGCCTTTTGACGTAATAATAACTCAACAGAAAAAACAGTCATGATTCGTTCTCACATTCCTCGGTTAACAAAATTTGGCGCAGTAGGCATTGTTAATACGGCAGTCGATTTAGTAATTTTTTTTACCTGTATACGGCTCTTTGATGCCCCATTGGTACTAGCCAACGGTTCTGCATTCATATTCGCAGTAACAGTCAGCTACTTGCTGAACACACAATGGACGTTTCAAGAGAAGCGACGATTTCACTCATTGAGCTTTAAACGATATATACGATTTACTATTGCCAACCTATCTGGGTTTGTTATCGCAACATTAACATTAATACTGCTAGCTAAAATCTTGCCCCTCCTGCTGGCAAAGCTACTATCAATTGCCACTAGTGTTTTGGTAAATTATTCCCTCAGCTATCTCTATGTGTATAGAAAACAATAAACCTCAAAAAACCTATTCATATTAAAATATCGGCATAAATATGTTTGACTTTATTCTGAGCACAAACGTTCGGAACGCAGAAGAGCACATTTATTCTTTCCACCACGCGGTCTTACAACACCAGAAATAAAGCTGACTTGAGGGGGCTTCCAATAACCGAAGCTAATAAGCGTTCTTACCAAAAAAACCATATAGGATGGTTTTCAACACTATTTTAACGTCAAGCAATACTGACCAGTTATTGATATATTCCAAATCACACTCAACACGTTTTTGCATTTTTTCCAGTGTGTCAGTCTCACCTCGCCAACCGTTAATCTGTGCGAGACCTGTAATGCCTGGCTTGACCTTGTGGCGCAGCATATAACCGCTAATTAAACCACGATATTCCTCGTTATGCGACACAGCATGCGGTCGCGGTCCAACAATCGACATGCTACCAAACAACACATTGAGAAACTGGGGCAATTCATCAAGCGAAGTACGGCGCATA
>CAZDMX010000068.1:0-8849 GCA_964506085.1 uncultured Thiothrix sp.
CCCGTAGAGTGACTACGAATAAAGCCAAAATTTTCCAGAAATCCCTTATCTTCAGTACTCTAGTCATTCTCGCTACGTTTCAACTGAGTTTTTTAGGTTGAATAAAAAGATTCCGATTTGAGTATCAATCTGTTTACACTTAAACAAAACACCAAGAAAAAATACTATTTTGACTTTCACAACTATCGGTTCTTTAGCGACATTTTTTTATCTAACCACTTGGGGATTGATCGCTTTTTATATTAAAAAAACGGACACTCATTCATTAGTAAAGAGCGGATCTTCTCTCACTTGGGTATTAGCCATCGTCTTGCACGGAAGCTTTTTGTATCTGCCGTTATTTAGTGCAGGTTTACGCCTTGATCTTATTTCTGCAGGATCACAAGTACTCTGGTTAACCAGCCTGATATTATTTATTACCACTTGCACCCGTAAAATTGAAATACTCGCATTGTTCGTGCTTCCTTTAACCGTGTTTGTATTATTGCTAGGAATCCTAACACCGGGTTCCAGCGAATTCGTTAATATCAACGGCGCACTCGGCAGTCATATTTTATTGTCTTTACTGGGCTATAGCACGCTGTTTTTGGCGACGCTACAAGCACTGTTATTATCGCTACAAAGTAGGTATCTTCACAATCATCAACCCGGTGGATTGATTCGTTCATTACCCGCACTTCAAGACATGGAAAATTTGTTATTCCGTCTTATCTTTACCGGAGTTATTCTGCTGAGCGCAGGGTTAATTACTGGTTTCATTTTTCTGGATGATTTATTTGGCAAACAAGTTCTGCATAAAACGGTGCTGTCATTAATTGCCTGGGTGGTCTACACCACCTTGTTAATAGGGCACTGGAAACAAGGTTGGCGTGGTCGAAAAGCGGTCACCTGGACCATCGTTGCATTTGTTCTTTTAATGATGGCGTTTTTTGGTAGCAAATTTGTACACGAAATTCTGCTTTCCAGATGAGTGATAACACTTTAATTATTGTCCTGCTTTTAGTACTGGTTCTGCTCTTCGCCCTCTCTGCTTTTTTCTCTGGTTCTGAAACGGCTTTAATGTCGCTTGATCGCTATAAGCTCCGGCATATGGCGCGGCGCAATAAAAACGCTAATCTAGCATTAAAACTACTGCAACAACCAGACCGCCTGATTGGGCTTATCTTGCTTGGCAATAATCTGGTAAATATCCTCATTACCCAGATAGCTACTTATGTAGGTTATTTAGTAGGGGGGAGCGCGGGAGTAGCGATATCCACAGGTGTGCTTGCGCTAATGCTACTTATTTTTGCGGAACTAGCTCCGAAAACACTCGCGGCTGTTAAATCAGAGCAAATCGCTTATCCTGCCGCGCGTATTTACACACCCTTATTAAAAGTCACTGCTCCTATTGTCGGGCTTGCCAACCTCATCGCTAACGCACTACTACGTCAATTTGGGGTTGATCCTCAAAACATTGAAGCTGACTCCCTTAATCGTGAAGAGTTTCGTTCGCTGGTACGTGAATCGGATAGCTTAATTCCAAATAATCACCAAGAAATGCTACTGAGTATTTTGGATCTGGAATCCACAACAGTGGAAGATATTATGATCCCTCGTATGGATATTTCAGGTATTAGCTTAACGGAAGACTGGAGCAAAATTGAACAACAGCTTACCAATAGTCCTTTTAGTAGATTGCTAGTCTATAAAGACAGCCTTGAAGAAACTCTGGGTTTTTTACATTTACGCAAACTTATCCCCCACATTCGGGCTAATAAGCTGAATTTACAATATCTTGAAGAAACATTACGTCCTGCCTATTACACTTTAGAAACCACTGTACTGGCACAGCAACTGATAAACTTTAGAGCTGAAAAACAACGCATTGCTTTAGTCGTTGATGAGTATGGTGATATTCAAGGCTTAGTCACCTTGACAGATATTCTTGAAGAAATTGTCGGGCAGTTTGCAACCGATCCTGCCAGCATCACTAATGAGGTTATCTATAAAAAAGATGGCACACTATGGGTTGATGGCAGCATGACAATTCGTGAAATAAATCGCCTTGCCAAGCTGAAACTACCCACCCATAAAGAAGCAAAAACATTAAATGGACTTGTCATTGAGCACTTGGAAACAATGCCCGTTGAAGGCTTGAGCATGCTCATTGGCGGCTACCCTCTAGAAGTTCATAAAATAAAGAATAATGCCGTTGAGACATTAATCATACATCCACGATTAGCGGATCCTCAGCAAACCAGCATGGCTAAAAATGGCTAAAATAAAAATACAATATGTCTGTCAACATTGTGGCGCTACACATAACAAGTGGATCGGTCAGTGCGCAGACTGTAAAAAGTGGATTTGCCTTGAAGAAGTGATCCCGCAAACAAACTCTGGACAATCTAAAAACCCACGATTTTCGGGTTATACCGGAGATGATCACGGGCGCATTCAGTCACTCAATGACATTAGCCTGCAAGCGAATCCCCGCACTCTCACTCAGATTAGTGAACTGGATCGAGTATTGGGCGGAGGTCTGGTCACAGGCTCCGTGACATTAATAGGCGGCGACCCTGGTATTGGCAAATCCACCATCTTGTTACAAGCTCTTGCTAGCCTACAGCAACTAAAAAGCCTTTATGTCACAGGTGAGGAATCTTTACAGCAGGTTTCACTTCGAGCACATCGACTTGAGCTGAATCTAGACGGCTTAAAGCTACTCACCGAAACGTGTGTCGAGCGAATACTGGCACTTGCTGCTATAGAAAAACCCGAATTAATGGTGATAGATTCCATTCAAACATTATTTACCGAGCAATTAACTTCCGCCCCTGGTTCTGTCGGTCAAATAAGAGAGTCTGCGGCACAACTGGTACGTTTTGCGAAACAAACCGGAACCTCTCTCTTTATCGCCGGCCACGTGACTAAAGAAGGCACTCTGGCTGGCCCACGCGTATTAGAGCACATGGTAGATACGGTGTTGTATTTCGAAGGCGACCCTGGTAGCCGCTATCGAATTTTACGAGCCGTAAAAAACCGCTTTGGCGCTATCAATGAAATCGGCGTCTTTGCCATGACCGACAAGGGGTTAAAGGGAGTCAGCAACCCTTCAGCCATCTTCCTTTCTGGCCATGATGAGGCGGTTGCGGGTAGTGTCATTATGGTCACCCGAGAAGGAACGCGCCCTCTACTGGTCGAGGTACAAGCCCTTGTCGATGAAAGCCACGGGGCAAATCCACGTAGAGTAACTCTGGGACTAGAACAAAACCGCATGGCTATGTTGCTGGCAGTTTTGCATCGCCATGGAGGTATTTCTATGTTTGATCAAGATGTCTTTGCCAATGTGGTAGGTGGTGTTAAAGTAACCGAAACCGCGTCAGACTTACCTTTTCTACTATCTGCACTGTCAAGCTTCCGAAACAAACCCTTACCTTCGGACTTGGTCGTCTTCGGTGAAATAGGACTAGCGGGTGAAATCAGACCCGTGCCCAATGGTGAAGAACGCCTCAAAGAAGCCAGCAAACATGGCTTTAAAAAAGCAATCATCCCAAAAGGAAATATGCCTCAGTATCCTATTAAGGGCATGGAAATTTTTGCCACGCAACGTATTGAAGATGCATTACAATATTTATAATATTCAAACTAGATTCACGTGAAAATGCTAAAAAATAACGGAAAGCTGAACGCCCACTGGCTTTTAGCTGAACTTTGATACCAAATAAGATTTTTAATGATTTTCAACTTGACTCGCGTCTTCTGGTATAATATTTTCTACCGAGTGTTTTGCACTGCACGAATTTTTTAATATTTCGTGACAACTAGGAGTTTGTAATAACAGGGTAATGACTAAAAATCAGCCCAGAATATTCAAAACTGCTTGAAAAATAATACAATATATTTATATATATGATATAACGCTCGAAATATCTAAATAATTATGGGCGCACTTACATAGCTTCTACAAGCTGGTACCTTCACTCCAAAATTTTATATTTGGTTATCAACCCGTGTTTATCTAAACACATGGGAGATTCATTTGTCGTTTAAACAATTCGATTTGAATAAAGAGTTAACTGCATCGCTTGATACAGCGGGTTACGAAAACCCTACTCTTTTGCAAAAACAACTCATTCCCCTCGTTAATGAACGCAAGAACATTATCGTCGAAAGCCAAACTGCGGCTGGAAAAACAGGGGGATACCTCATCCCATTGAGCAGTTATCTACTTGACAACCCGCTTGAAGAGTACCAAGGTTCGCGGATTTTGATCCTGACCTCAAGGCGAGAACGAGTCAATCAAATCAATTACACCTTGAAAAGAATTATCAAGAATTTTGATCTAAGAATTGGCTTTATCAGTGGTGGTCGACCTTATCAGCATCAAATGCGCTTATTAAAACGACCTCTGGATGTTTTAATCGCGACACCTGGTCGTCTTGATGATCTGGTAAAAAACAACAAAACAGACTTCTCCAATCTTGAAGCTCTGATTATTGATGATTTCTCGATCATTTATCATCATGGCTTGCAAGACCTTTGCAAAACAATATATCAGCAAGCCACTTATGTCGCAGACAAAAGAAGAAAGCCAAAGATATGCCCAACACTTGCTTTTATTCAAAAAGATGATGAATCTGCTGAATATATAAAAAAGATGCTACCGGATGCGTCTATCGTTGAAGTCGAAGAAGAAAAGCATGCTCTTCTCAGTGTGCCGCAACATGTTTATATCACAGATGATCATACGCACAAGATAGCCATCATGGATCAAATGATGGATGAGCTAGAAGACCAGTCTATCCTTATCTACACGTCCAATAACAAAGCTGCAAGCGCTCTTGAGGAAGCGCTTGCCAATCATGGACACACTGCAAAATTGGCTCACCAAATAAATAATGGTGATAAAATTTCAGCCGACAATCACCCTGCTATTATCATTAGCGATCAAATTGATGTAGATGTTTCTACCAATAGCTATAAACACATTATTCACTTTGACCTGCCTAAAAAGATATCCGTTTTTCAAAATAGAATTGTCAACAAAGGCTGGGAAGAACTGGAAAAACCAGCAGCTATTTTGGTAGGCCCTCAAGATAGAGTCATACTCAAAAAAATCGAGGCACAAGTAGGTGATTCTCTGGAACAAGCAACGCTGCCTGGCATGGAACCCATGAATACATATATTTCCACGCCACTACTCTCTTTAGGAAACAAGAAAAATGGCCCGAAAAGAGGGGGCAAAAAGAACAATACTGGCCGTGCACAAAATAGAAGCAAACCTCGCTCAGGTAGCAACAGAAACAATAACAACAATACAAGTGGGAAAAACACCAATCGCCAAAAACAGCACAAAGGGCCATATGGACGTCTAAATGGCGGCATTCATCGAAAACGAAGCAAAGGGGGTAATCAAGATTTTAATAACCCTTCACAAAACACAAACCCTGGAAATCAAAGATTTGCCGAGAACACAGATACTTTTGCAAAGGAAATACAACAACTTGAAGAGAAAGAATCTCGGAAAAATAAAGTAGTTATCCAGTATAAAGACCGCAGAAGACGCCCTCCATCTGCTGCTACTAGTGGCAATGGCGATACTAGTACCGATGACCAATAATCCCCCGCTCTCATAGTAAAAATTTTCGATGAATACAGACGTTAAAATCATCCGTGAAGATCTCACTACCGAACAGGTCATGAAACTTCGTAGCGAGGAAATAAAAAAAGGCAATCAGGTGAATATTCGTCGCATTCACTCTAGATTGGTTGAGATCGAGATCATTCCTGGCGTTGATATCATAGATATTACACCCTCCAGAACAATTATTACTTAAGGGCATCTCTGTTTTTTGAAAGCCAAAGCACCTTGGTTTTTGGATGGTTGTAGGGTCGAATTCATTCGACACGTATGCATACCCAGCAACACCGGTCGAATAAATTCGACCCTACAAAATATGACTTGATCAGAACTTCCTAAGAAGTCTAATTAGTCATTCCTCATCACCCTAGACATTAAGACTACCTAATATTGAAAACCATGTGTCATCTTGGCTCCCAACAGTAGCTGGTTTAAGCTAACCCCTATTTTTCCTGACAACTTATCCAATATTGACTTTTTTCTTGTAAAAATCACTAACTCTTCTGCTTTAATTAATTCTCGTGCTACCTGGCCTGTCGTCATAAAACCATCAACTAGACCTAGTTCTTTTGCTCCACTCCCTGTCCAGAATAAGCCACTAAAAGTATCGGGGTTCTCTTTTAATCTATCACCTCGCCCTTCCCGAACTGATTGAATAAACTCTTTATGTGTACTCGCCAACATTTTCTTTAAATGCCGTTGCTCAACATCAGATAACGGCTGAAATGGATCCAGAATAGCTTTATGATTACCTGCAGTAACCAACCTGCTTTCAATACCCAGCTTCTTCGCAGCCTCTACAACACCATAGCTATCCAGACGAACGCCTATAGATCCGACAATGCTTGAACGATTAGCATAAATTTCGTCAGCCGAAGCTGCAATAAAATACCCACCCGATGCACCCACATCTTGAATGACTGCATAAACAGGAATATCTTCATGTTCTTTTTTTAGACGTTTAACCTCGTCATAAATCATTGCGGATTGCACCGCACTCCCACCAGGGCTATTTATTCGCAACACAACCCCTTTGGTTCGGGGATCATCAAAGGCATCTTTTAAGGCACTAGCAACAGAGGTGAAGCCTGCGTCAGAGCCATCCATAATGACGCCTTTCACATCTACAACCGCAGTAAATTCCTTCGAGGATGTTAATATTTTTCCCTGACCGGCAATAGAACCTACAAAGCCTATCAACAACAGAATTCCCCAAACAAGAAAAGCTATTTTAAAAAAGATACCCCAGCGTCGCGTACGTCGCTGCTCTTGAATACCTTCAAGGGCTACTTTCTCTAGTACTTTTATTGCGTTATTTTCAGCGTCACTCATATTTTAAACCTGGTTAGAGACCTTTCGTGCGAAGGTCTCGGTTAGTATATTGATTAATCCAATGGGGTATTTCTTTAATATTATCGACACAGCCCAAAGGCTGCTGCTCTAATAATCGAGAGACATCGTGAACACCATAACTCACCGCTAATGCATCCATTTTGGCATTATTAGCCATCAGTAAATCATATTCACTATCTCCGATCATAATGGCATCACATACCTCTATATTATAGTCTGTTAACAGTTCGTATAGCATTTGCGGGTGTGGCTTGGAGAAGGTCTCATCTGCACAACGTGTCACTGGAAAAAAAGCTTCTAACCCCGTATCAGATAGTACTTTATCTAAACCCCGCCGAGACTTACCTGTTGCTATGGCAAGGTAGTAATCTTCTGATCGCAAAGCTTCCAATACATCACCCACGCCTGCAAATAAAGGACTAGGAGTTTTATCTTTAAACAGGAAATGCTCTCTAAATGATTCTGCAATTTGCTGAATAAATACATCATCCACGTCTGGATAAAGCGCAAGGATAGCTTCTTCCAACCCAAGCCCGATAATATTTTTAATCTGCTCGTCGCTTCTTGGTTGCACCGCCAAATCAGTAATCGCTGCACGCATACAGCTTGTAATATGCTGGGCGGAATCCATTAAGGTACCGTCCCAGTCAAAGATCAACAGTTGGTATTTTCTCTGCATGAGATTATTTTGCTATAGCCTTCAAAGACTGTTCTAAATCATCCGCCAATGGAATTTCAAGATGGTAGCGCTGACCTGAGAATTCAAGTAAAAAATCAACATAAAAGGCATGTAAGAACAAACGTTTTAGCCCGATCATTTTTTTATAATGTCTATTTAGAGGAAAATCACCATAGCGATCATCACCAATGACAGGCATACCCAGGTGAGCTAATTGTGTGCGGATTTGATGCATTCGACCGGTTAAAAGCTTAACTTCCATTAACGTCAAATCGGCGAAATATTGCCTAGGTTTAAAGATACTTTCTGCACGCTTGCCGCCTTCGGATTTTTGCACTACCTTAATTTTTTCTCGTTTTTCTGATGTTTTGACTAGCTCATTTTCGATTCGTCGCTCCCCACCTCGCCATTTCCCTGCCACCAAAGTCAGGTATCGCTTATCAATACCACCTCGCTGAAATAACTGATGCAATGCTTGTAAGGCTTGACGCGTTTTAGCCAGAATAAGCAAACCACTAGTATCTTTATCCAGCCGATGAGCTAGCTCTACGTAGGGCAAATTAGGTCGAAGCTGCCTAAATACTTCAATCAACCCTAACTGAAACCCACTACCCCCATGCACAGGCAACCCTGCTGGTTTATTGATTAAAATAATATCGTCATCTTCTTGCAAAATAGCGGCTTCAACCTGTTTAAGTAGATGCTCATTCGCAAAAGGTTTTTCTTTTTTCTCTTCGATTCTCATCGGCGGGATGCGAACGATATCATCAAGTACTAGTTTGCGTTTTGGTTTTACGCGCTTTTTATTAACTCGTACCTCACCTTTACGAAGTATTCGGTAAATATAGGATCGAGGTACGCCATCTAACTCCCTCATCAGAAAATTATCTATTCGCTGACCGTCACTTTGATCTGTGACGGTGACAAAGCTAACTTTTTGGAATTTTATATTTGTTTCATCCATAATGGATATGATACCCCTTAACAGTATCATGTGAGAACCCTAATTAGTGCCCAGAAACAGGACATACTAATTAATTAAGTCTGGTCGGGTTTATATAGCAAAAAACTGGCAAACCCTATCTCACAGGAAACAACTGAGACTGACCCGTGCATCCTTAAGTTGGACTTAGGACTCGGGAGTAAATAACTTACGGAACTTAACTTGCCTTTTTGCCCCAGATTGAATGATCT
>CAZDMX010000069.1:0-1309 GCA_964506085.1 uncultured Thiothrix sp.
CCCAAGTAGACCGACCTTTTATAACACGTTTACCGGTGAGTCTTATGGCTGATCCGTTAGATGGGACTTTGGCGATTATTCGACTCTTAGGGCCGGGATATTTACGCAAATTGAGCGTATCACCATGACCGACACCTTTGACTGAATAGCGGGTATCTGCAAGTGCAATTTGTGGAAATATAGAAGTGCTGACGACAAGTAACACACTGAGAAAAGATTTGAAAAGGAAGGTTGATTTCATAAGACTGCCCCGTCATAGATGTGAATAGAAACTGAACAGTTAGAAAGACTAGTCTATTTTTATATTTATTTCAAATAGTTATTTTTAAATTTCTAGGTGATTCTGGAGCAAGGTGGGATTCTACTACTCGACGACAGCCCTTATCGTCATAAGTGCCACCTTCTTCAGGGAAACTAGGAAGAACTAATATTCTTCCAAATTGTCATGCTAGGCTCGACTCGGTTCATTGAGTAAAAATGTAATCCAGGGACACCTTGTTCCAGTAATTTGCCGCACATTTCCGAGACAAAGTCAGTGCCAAGTGCTTCAATCGAGGCTAAATCATCACCATAACCATCTAAGCGCATGCGTAGCCAGCGGGGTATTTCTGCTCCTGTGCCATCAGAGAATCGAGCTAATTGGGTGAAGTTCGTAATCGGCATAATGCCGGGAACAATGGGAGTATCCAGACCCAGTTTTTCGCAGCTATCAACAAAACGGAAATAGCCATCAATATTGTAGAAGTACTGGGTGATAGCGCCATTGCTACCCGCTTTAATTTTCTTGGCGAAGTTTTTCAAATCAGCATCAAAATTAGCTGCTTGCGGGTGCATTTCAGGATAAGCCGCGACTTCTATATGAAAGTAGTCACCGGTTTCTTCACGGATAAAACTGACTAGTTCGTTGGCATAATGAAACTCCCCAATATCTTGCATGCCAGAGGGTAGATCACCGCGTAATGCAACAATGCGTTTGATGCCGCTTTCTTTAAAGGAGGCCAGGATATCTCGAATCTGCTCCTGGTTTGAGCCAATGCAAGACAGGTGAGGGGCAGCTTCAATACCTGATTCTTGTTGAATCTCGATCACGGTTTTTAAAGTACAATCCTGTGTTGAACCCCCTGCGCCGTAAGTTACAGAGAAGTACTCAGGATTTAATGTAGCTAGTTCATTTCTGACCGAGCGAAGTTTTTCAGCACCCTTGTCTGTTTTTGGGGGGAAAAACTCGAAACTAAGTGGTGTTTGGGTCATGATAATTATCCATAAATAAAAAAGCCCCTTCCCAAAGAAAGCGAAGAGGCTTTTATTT
>CAZDMX010000069.1:1349-8823 GCA_964506085.1 uncultured Thiothrix sp.
GTTTGTTACTAATTAGTTACCTCAATAGAAACAAACCCTCTCCCTTCCCCTACTAGAGGATATCGCAAAAGCGATGATGGTAGGTTGTGGGTGACGAAGGAACCCCAACAAACAGCGTTACGTTAGTGCCTCGGTAACTGTGCTCCTTGCGTTACCCTACCTCCTGTGTCCATACAGCCGTCACCGACAACCTAACAATCTACTTTTACAACACCTCTACTAAGTAGGGGGGAGCTTCACGCTTACTAATTAGTAACGGTAATGTGCAACTTTGTAAGGACCATCCTTATCAACACTAATATAGTTAGCTTGATAATCCGTTAGCACTGTCAAGTTCGCGCCAATTTTTTCAAGGTGCAAACGTGCGACTTCTTCATCCAGTGATTTAGGTAGCATGTAAACTTGGTTTTCATACTTGTCGCCACCAGCAAATAATTCAATCTGCGCTAATACTTGATTGGTGAACGAGTTAGACATAACGAAGCTAGGGTGTCCCGTAGCACAGCCTAAGTTCACTAAACGCCCTTGAGCGAGTAACAAAATGCTGTTGCCACTAGGGAGTTTGATATGGTCAACTTGTGGTTTAACTTCGTCCCACTCGTATTTTTCCATGCCTGCCACGTCAATTTCGTTATCGAAGTGACCGATATTACAAACGATAGTCTCGTGCTTCATTTGTAACATGTGCTCTTCGGTAATAACGTGGAAGTTGCCTGTTGCTGTTACGAAGATGTCGCCTTGTGAAGCTACGTCATCCATAGTTACAACGCGATAGCCTTCCATTGCAGCTTGTAATGCACAGATAGGGTCGATTTCTGTTACCCAAACTGTTGCGCCTAAACCGCGTAGTGACTGTGCACAGCCTTTACCTACGTCACCGTAGCCAAGCACCACGGCGATTTTACCTGCGATCATTACGTCAGTCGCACGTTTGATACCGTCAACTAATGACTCACGACAGCCGTAAAGATTGTCGAATTTAGATTTAGTAACAGAATCGTTTACGTTAATAGCGGGATAGATAAGCTCGCCTTCTTTAGCCATCTCGTATAAACGATGTACGCCTGTGGTAGTTTCTTCGGTAACACCCTGAATGTTAGGACGAATCGTGGAGTACCATGTCGGATCAGTTTCAAGTTTTGCTTTGATTGACTTGTAAAGCGCTACTTCTTCTTCACTGCCGGGATTATCCAGCACAGAAATGTCAGATTCAGCTTTAGTACCTAGCTCAATCAACATAGTCGCATCGCCGCCATCATCAAGGATCATGTTAGGTGTGCCGCCATCATGCCAATCGAAGATTTTGTGAGCATAGTCCCAATACTCATCCAGCGTCTCACCTTTGGTGGCGAAAACAGGAACACCTGTAGCAGCGATAGCCGCTGCTGCGTGATCTTGAGTTGAGAAGATATTACAAGATGCCCAGCGTACTTCTGCGCCTAGCGCAGTTAAAGTCTCGATCAGTACCGCTGTTTGGATTGTCATATGTAAAGAACCGGCAATACGTGCACCCGTCAGTGGCTTATCGTCGGCATGCTTTCTACGTAATGCCATTAACCCAGGCATTTCATTTTCAGCGATTTTTATTTCTTTACGACCCCAGTCTGCAAGGGTGATGTCGGTTACGATGTAGTCATTATTGTTTGTCATTTTTTGTTCCTAAATTTAGTGATTGGCTCCTTCTCCCTTGAGGGGAGGGCGGGGAAGGGGAGTAGAATCTAGCAAAAAGCTATTCTTCAGACTCCTCACCCCAACCCTCTTCCCTTCTTAGGCGAGAGGGAGCTGTATTGTTTATACAGATGCCTTAAGCTCTTCTGCCTTATCAGTCTTCTCCCAAGGAAGATCCAAATCCTCACGTCCGAAGTGGCCATAAGCCGCTGTATTGCGATAGATAGGCTGAAGTAAATCAAGCATAGTCACAATGCCATAAGGGCGTAAGTCAAAATGCTCACGAACTAGCGCTTCGATCTTGGAGTCATTAACCGTACCGGTTCCAAAGGTATCAATAGAAATAGAGGTCGGCTCTGCAACACCAATCGCATAAGAGATTTGGATTTCACAGCGCTCAGCCAATCCCGCAGCCACAATGTTCTTGGCTACATAACGACCTGCATAAGCCGCAGAACGATCTACTTTTGAAGGGTCTTTACCTGAGAATGCACCGCCACCATGACGCGCCATACCACCGTAGGTATCAACGATGATCTTACGACCTGTTAATCCACAATCACCAACTGGACCACCGATAACGAAGTTACCTGTTGGATTGATGTGATATTTGGTGTCTGCGTTTAGCCATTCCGCTGGAAGTACAGGTTTAATCACCTCTTCCAAAATCGCTTCTTGAAGATCAGCTAGTGCGATATCTGGGTTGTGTTGCGTTGACAGCACCACGGCATCAATCGCTACAGGCTTATTATCTTCATAACGGAAAGTAACCTGACTTTTTGCATCTGGGCGTAAGAAATCTAGCTTGCCAGATTTCATCAACTCCGCTTGCTTGGCTACCAAGCGATGCGCGTAGGTGATCGGTGCAGGCATTAATACATCGGTTTCGTTACTGGCGTAACCAAACATCAAGCCTTGGTCGCCCGCGCCTTGTGATTCTTTATCAGTACGATCAACACCCATAGCGATGTCAGGGGATTGCTGCCCAAGTGCATTCAGTACCGCACAGGATGAGCCATCAAAGCCGATGTCGGAGCTGTTGTAGCCAATATCATTGACCACATCACGCACGATGCCTTCGTAGTCGATAGTAGCGCTGGTAGTAACTTCACCCGCTAACACAACCATGCCGGTCTTCACCAGCGTTTCACAGGCAACGCGTGCGGAGGTATCTTGTTCGAGGATCGCATCAAGGATGCCGTCAGAGATTTGGTCAGCCATTTTGTCGGGATGACCTGCGGATACAGATTCTGAAGTAAAGAGGTGACTCTCAGCCATTTAATTTCTCCTTAAGAAATATGACTGAGCGCCGTTGCTTCGGATTGAATAATTCTGAGCCTGGTCACATAGGGTAATGTGATCGCAACGCTCCTCAGAATCTCCGATATATTAGTTTCTGCAAGGTAAGCAAAAAAGTGGTGTAAGAATCTACAGTAAATATGAAATAAACACCAGTGCAATTTTAAAAAAAATAGATATTCTTGGATATCATGGTGATATGCAAAAATAAAGACCTGAGCCTATTTCCTCGCGTCATGTTGGGGTTCGTTCCTCACCCGCAACAGATTTTACCCTCAAGGTTCATTAGATTAACCTAAGTTAATTTTTCCAGTTCAAGCTTCCGTTAATATCCATACCTTTCGGGCATCTATTTGTATTGGATGCAGTTATACATTCCTGTGAGATTAGAACCCGACCTATAGCCGTCACTGCTTTGGCATTAATGGGCGGGTCATCAGTGATTATATATTTCAAGGTATGGGTGTATCTCTTATATTTGGGGTCTGGTTTCTACTCTATTGACGTTATTAGTGGCGTTCAACTGCGTTTTCTAGATTAATTAGTGCAGGCAAAGCTTTATATATACGGACGACCCAACGGAAGCTGGTGCATCTTCTGATGCAGACAAGAGGGAGACCTAAATGAGCAGCCCAAGGCTGTAACCAATATGGCCAAAGCAGCACCGAAGCCTAAGACCCGTAGAGGGATACAACTAAAAGATGAAGGAGATGAAACGTAATGAAAAAATTAGTTTTTAGTATCGTTATTTTGTGCATAAGTTCTTATACCTTTGCTTATGATAAATCCAAACTAACCAAAGAATGGCAACACACACCTTTTGAGCTTTACCTCGATGCGCAGGAAGCTTATGACCTGAAGACGGCGAACCCTGAAAAAGTATTACTGTTGGATGTTCGTAATCAGGCTGAGATTCATTACACGGGCATTCCAGATACGGTAGATGCCAATATTCCCTATCGTTTTAGTTCAACGGACTGGAAGTTGAAGAAGAAAGGTAAATTTGGCACTTTTAAAAAGCCTAAAAATCCAGATTTCGCACTGGCAGTAGGAAATGTTTTGAAAGCTAAAAACCTTACTAAAGACAGTCCCGTCATTATTATGTGTGCCTCAGGTGCTCGTGCTCCTTTTGCCGCAACAGCCTTACATGATGCGGGCTTTAGCAAGGTATACACACAGGTCGAAGGTTTTGAAGGTGTTAGAGCCAAAGAAGGTGAAAATAAAGGCAAGCGTGTCGTGAGTGGTTGGAAAGTCAGTGGTCTACCTTGGAGTTACGATCTGGTTCCAGAAAAAATGTATTTTAACTTCGTACCTAAAGGAGATAGAAATAAAGTAAATGAAGAATCCAAAAACAATAAAGCACAAGAATAAGGTTATTTATTAAAAAAACTAATATACATTAGTTTTGGTGGTTTTGGGGGTTGCTATTATCCATGAAGTGAAACGTTCATCAGGTTTCCCACTTTATGATGTCTTCGGAAGGCTCTGAGATATCCCACCCCCTTACAGTACAATGCGAGCAAACTATGTCTAGAATTTTCACTATCCTTATCTCCTTAATTCTTGGTGCAGTTATTGCCTCTGTGGTAGGCATGAAAGTTTTACCTGGTTTGATGATCAAAGAAATACCCAGTCCTTTTGGATTTGAAGAAACCCTAGAAAAAGTTAGATCAAATGCCAAAGAAATGGGATGGAGAGGGTCTGAAAAATGGACGGTGGATTTCCAAAAGAATCTACAGAAAGTTGAAAAAACAGATGTAGGGAAAGTTACTGTTATTAAAAGATGTGAGACTAAAGCAGCTGTAGCTATTTTGAAGCATGATGAATTAAAACAATTATCAGTGATGATGCCTTGTAGTATTGCTGTCTATGAGAAAAGTGATGGAAAGACCTATGTGTCCATCATGAATATGTCAATTCTGGGTTCATTATTTGGCGATGTGATTAAAAAGGAAACAGATAAGCTAGCTCCTCAAATGGACAAGATGGCTACATTAGAAGCGTTACAATAATTTCTGGCGGCTCTTTAAACTTAGGGGTAATACACTGATCTGTATTTAAACCGCTATACTGTATAAAAGTGACTTAGTTCGCTTAATTCATCTCGAAGCTTATTTTAGAGGGAGTTCTTGTGCTTAATAGTTCTATATGAAATCATATGCAAAAAACTTACCGAAATGTGAAAACTGTCCTATTCGATCAGCTTCTTTATTTGGAGAGTTAGAAGAAAAGCACTTAGATAGAGCACGCTTACTTCGGTCTTCACAAGTTACCTACACAGCAGGCGAGTACCTTTATCATGAAGGAGATATTCCAAGTAAAGCCTATACCCTCTACGAGGGCTGGATTATCTTATTTAAGAACTTGCATAACGGTGATAGGCAGATACTTAGATTTGCATTGCCAGGTGATTTCTTGTGCTATAAAGTGGGCAAAAATAAAGCAATGGATCATTCTGCGATTGTCGTTTCTGATGTGACTTTATGCGCTTTTCCAATAGAGCGTTTTCGAGATGTTATTTCTAAATTGCCTGAGTTGGCTTTTGCAATTACCTCTATTACAGAAGCAACGACAGAGCGCTGTCACTCTTCGTTGACAGCCATTGCAAGTTATTCAGCTGAATCCAAAGTTGCATTTTTGCTATTAAATCTATTTCTCAGAGAGCTAGCCTTTAAAGAAAGCGATACCTGTATCACGTTCCCCATCACTCAGGAGGATATTGCAGATGCACTAGGCTTGACCTCGATCCATGTTAATCGAGTTTTTCAATCATTAAGAAAAAAAGGCTTAATTGAGTGTAAAAACCGTTGTCTTTGGGTGCCTGACAAAGTTGCATTGGCAAAGGTTGCACGTATTAGCACGCAAGAACTCGATAAAATGAAGAGTGCTTGAGAACATTGTTTTGCCCCCTTTCCATCAACCTACTCATCGCGGTATGACACCTTTATAGGCACTTGCTACCGTCATTTGTAGTGGTCAAGTAAAACTGGATAGTAAAATCTAAGTCATTTGATATTTAGCTCTTCATTTTCGTGCGTATAAGGACTGAGATTTTAATAACATCCTAAACTATAACGCAGAATTTTTGTTTCAGATTGGATGCTCTCAGTACTTAGCTGAGCTTTAGCGAAACTTAGAAGCTTCAGCAGGCGCATAGTCATTCTCTGCAACGATCTGAAAGCATTCAAGCTGAAACAAAAGGGCAAGTTAGAATTAGGATGTTATTGAATTCTCAGTCCTTAGCATACACTTTACCAACCTACTTGCTTTTCGCTTTCTGTTGGTTTTTCCTGAGAAGCTGATTGTGTTTGTTGCATTTGTTTTCTTATGGCCTGTTGTCTTTTTATCACTTCTTGAAAGCTTGGAGCTTGTGGAGGCATTGCAGGCATTCCATATCCATACGCAGGATAACTAGGATAACTAGGATAACTATAAGGCATAGTTAGTGGCATGTACGACTGCATAGGCCGCGGCATTATTTGTGGGGCTGTGTAGGGTAAAGATTGCATAGGCATCATTTGTTGTCCCGGCATAGCATAGCCATAGTTACTATAGCCACCGCTACTCCATGGGTTTCCTCCATATATATTGTTATTGGAACCTGTGCCACTACCCATAAAGTGACCTGTCGTATTGCCAGATGTGGTTGTATTCCCTATTGTATTTCCAGCAAAATCAGTAGCGGCATCTCCTGATATTTTGGTATCCATGTCGGTATGACCCTTGCCTTTAAAGGTTAGGGAAAAATCTACTTCTCCATCAGCATCCCCTTTACCTGTACTCCAGCCAGAGACCTTACTTTGTCCAGAAGCCGAACCATCTCCTGATCCAGTTCCCCAACCCGATGCATTACCAGACCCTGTACTTTGTGTATTTGTGTTGTACCATCCATCAAACCAGTCTGCAGTTGTATGGCTTGATAAAGCCGCAAGCATTGAAAAGGCAAATATTTTAAGTTTCATTACTTTCTCCTGAATCATCCCAAATTATTGAAAATTCCTGATAGCATGTAGAGTCGTGTTTAAATTTAGAAAACACAGTTGACTACTACGAAGGAATATTAACCTTCTGAATAGTCGCATAAAAAAATGCTGTACCGCCGCTCACTTGTTAGTGAAGGAGGGTGTAGTAAAGCCGAATGCAGGAGTATCAGTTCTACCTCATATTTCCAGCGATAACTGATTAGAGTAGCGAACAGAGAGTTTTCACTCTAAACATCACCCTCAATAGACCTTGTTAAGCATGTTGAAATGTGTGGCACTCGAACAAAGGTCGCTTGATCAGGTATGTAATAAATATAGCCCAAAAAATGTATTTATTTCTTAATCTCGATCAGTTGACCGAGATCATGTTTATATTAAACATTATAACCACGTCCTGAGGGCGTGGGTAGGCTATAGCCTGAGGAATAAAAGAAGATAACTAAATAATGTGTTTGTTCCCCCTTAGAAAAAGGGGGATTTAAAAAGTGACTGAATACTGGATGGTTATGAGTAATGGCAAAGCC
>CAZDMX010000070.1:0-6946 GCA_964506085.1 uncultured Thiothrix sp.
GCATTAGATTTTGTTAATGCTTGCAACCATAGATTTATTTTATGTCTATTTATAAGTAAATTTAAATGTTGATGCTTGTCAATTTATTTATTTTGCTACCATAGCTTGAGCCGCTATGGCCTGTTGTGTATATTCTGCATTGCTTTAGCGCTGATCCCCACAAATAGAATATCAATATCGGCGTTAATAAGGAGGAGTTAGGAGATAACATGGTAGAGGCGTACTTACCAATTCTTGTGTTTTTGGTGGTTGGCATTGGCTTGTCGATTGTTCTATTAGGACTAGGCTTGCTCATGGGCCCAAGAAGGCCAGACCCCGAAAAAGATTCTCCTTTTGAATGTGGCTTCGATGCTTTCGAAGATGCACGTATCAAATTCGATGTTCGTTATTATCTGGTTGCCATTCTATTTATTATTTTCGATCTGGAAATTGCTTTCCTATTTCCGTGGGCTGTTGCGCTCGACAAAATCGGCATATTTGGCTTGGTCTCAATGGGTGTTTTCCTGTTAATTCTGATTGTTGGCTTCATCTATGAGTGGAAGAAAGGGGCGCTAGAGTGGGAATAACTAGAGCGGGAGTAACAATATGGGAATAGAAGGCGTTCTAAAAGAAGGGTTTGTTACTACTTCTGCCGATAAATTAATTAACTGGGCGAGAACAGGTTCGTTATGGCCCGTTACCTTTGGTCTGGCATGTTGTGCGGTGGAGATGATGCAAGCAGGTGCTTCGCGTTATGATCTTGATCGTTTTGGTATTGTATTCAGGCCGAGTCCGAGACAGTCCGATGTGATGATTGTCGCCGGGACATTAACCAATAAAATGGCACCTGCGTTACGTAAGGTTTACGACCAAATGGCAGAGCCTCGCTGGGTGATCTCAATGGGCTCCTGCGCGAATGGCGGAGGCTATTATCATTATTCTTATGCGGTGGTGCGCGGCTGCGATCGTATCATTCCTGTGGATATTTATGTGCCAGGTTGTCCTCCTACAGCAGAAGCCTTGATGTATGGAATTATCCAGTTGCAGAATAAAATTCGCAATACCAGCACGATTGCACGGAAGGTTTGATCTTGGAGCAACTACTAGCACATATCACTGAGAAATTGGCCGACAAATTAGTTGATTCAAAAATAGAATTCGGTGAACTCACTATAGAAGTAAAAGCTGTTCATTTAATGGAAACAGCCTATTTCTTGATAAATGATAATAAGACAGCATTTGATGAGCTTATTGATGTTTGTGGCGTAGATTATTTAGCATTCGGTCAAGCCGAGTGGGAAACAGGTGGTTCTGGTTTTAGTCGCGGTGTGCAACCTACGGGTGCTGAGCGTTTTAGTTTTGATGAGAAAGTGGCAGAAGTCGATTATGAAGGAAGTCGTTTTGCGGTTGTCTATCATTTACTGTCTGTGGCTAACAATCATCGAGTTCGTTTAAAAGTTTTTTGTGAAGATAATGATTTCCCGGTAATGGATTCTGTTGTTGAAGTGTGGAAATCAGCCAACTGGTTTGAGCGCGAGGCATTCGATTTATACGGCATCATGTTTGCCGGGCATCCTGATTTGCGTCGTATCCTTACTGACTATGGTTTTGTCGGTCATCCTTTCCGTAAAGATTTCCCTTTAATTGGTCATGTTGAAATGCGTTATGATGAGGAAAATAAGCGTGTGGTTTACGAACCCGTTACTATTGAACCTCGTGTACTTGTACCGCGTGTTATTCGCGGTGATGAATCCTTTACAGCACCTGTAGAAGGTGATGATTAATGTCTGATATTCGTAACTTCACCCTGAATTTTGGTCCTGCCCATCCAGCAGCTCACGGCGTATTACGTCTTGTATTGGAGATGGATGGCGAGGTAATTGAACGCGCTGATCCACATATCGGCTTATTACATCGTGGTACAGAGAAACTCGCAGAATCCAAGCCTTACAATCAAAGTATTGGTTATATGGATCGGCTCGATTACGTTTCCATGATGTGTAACGAACATGCTTATGTGCGTTCAATCGAACAATTGATGGGTATCGAAGCGCCTGTTAGGGCGCAATACATTCGCACCCTATTTGATGAGGTGACGCGCATTTTAAACCACTTGATGTGGATTGGCGCACACGGTCTGGATGTCGGCGCAATGACGATGTTCTTGTATGCCTTCCGTGAACGTGAAGATTTAATGGATGTATATGAGGCTGTTTCAGGCGCTCGTATGCATGCTACGTATTATCGCCCGGGTGGCGTGTATCGTGATTTACCCGATAGCATGCCGTTGTATGAAGAGTCACGTTGGAAAGATGCAAAGCGCGTAAAAGAATTAAACGAAAGCCGCTCTGGTAGTCTACTAGATTTTCTTGAGGACTTTACTCAGCGATTCCCTCACTGTGTTGATGAATACGAAACACTGTTAACTGACAATCGAATCTGGAAACAGAGATTGGTTGATATCGGAATAGTTGATCCCGAAAAAGCGAAGCAACTAGGTTTCTCAGGGCCTATGCTACGTGGCTCTGGAATCGCATGGGATTTGCGTAAGAAACAGCCCTACGCAGCTTACGATCAAATGGATTTCGATATTCCTATAGGCACGAATGGTGATAGCTATGATCGCTATTTAGTGCGTATTGAAGAAATGCGTCAATCCAATCGCATCATTATTCAGTGTATTGAATGGCTACGCAATAATTCAGGCCCTGTGATGCTGGATGATAGCCCAGCTACACCACCCAGCAGAGCGGATATGAAGACAGATATGGAGGCTTTGATTAAGCACTTCAAAGTCGTTACAGAAGGTTACACCTTACCAGTCGGAGAGGTTTACTCAGCTGTAGAGCATCCAAAAGGTGAGTTTGGTTGTTATCTGATTTCGGATGGCTCGAATAAACCTTATCGATTGAAAATAAGAGCACCTGGTTTTGTACATCTTTCTGCAATGGATGAAATGGTAAGAGGTCATATGTTGTCAGACGTAGTTACAATTATCGGCACGCAAGATATTGTATTTGGGGAGGTTGATCGCTAATGACCGCGCTAAATAAAAAAGGTGATGATAAGCAGCTAAGCAGAAAAAGTGATTTATTGTCGACACATGAAAAAGAAGATATAGATCATTGGTTAGCACGCTTTCCTGAAGATCAAAAACAATCTGCTTTGTTAGCGGCTTTACGCGCTGTGATGCATGAAGATCACTATATTTCTGTACCTAAGATGGATGCAGTAGCGGATTACTTAGGTCTGGATGAGATCTCGGTATATGAAGTCGCCAGCTTCTATTCCATGTATGAATTGGATGCTAAAGCTGCGGCTCGTCACAGTATTGCTATTTGCACCAATGTGTCCTGCATGTTGCGTGGATCAGATAAGATTGTTGAGTATATTGAAAAGAAACTCGATACTAAATTGGGCGAATCGACTAAAGATGGTAAGTTTTACTTAAAAGTTGAGGAGGAATGCTTGGCTGCTTGCTCTAGTGCTCCGATGATGCAGGTTGATCATGTTTATCACACCGATTTAACTCCTGAAAAAATTGATGCCATTTTGGATGGTATTGCTGGCGCTGTTGATGATACAAATGGCGAGGAGCATTAACGCATGGTAGATCAAGTATGTTTTACAACTAAACAGTTTGGTGATGAAGCCCATACTCTTGAAAGCTATTTAAAAGTAGGTGGCTATCAGGCGTGGAAGAAAATACTAGAAGAAAAAATGTCGCCTGATGATGTTATTGGCGAAGTAAAAGCTTCGGGACTACGTGGTCGAGGTGGTGCAGGTTTCCCAACAGGCTTGAAGTGGAGCTTCATGCCCAAAGACATGCCCGGTCAAAAATATATCGTCTGCAACTCGGATGAGTCTGAGCCAGGCACTTGTAAAGACAGAGATATTTTACGCTTTAATCCTCATGCTTTGGTTGAAGGGATGGTTATCGCAGGTTATTCGATTGGTGCAACGGTTGGCTATAATTACATGCGCGGCGAGTTTATGGATGAGCCTTCCATTAATTTTGAACGAGCGGTAAAAGAAGCTTATGAACAAGGCTGGCTAGGTAAAGATATTAAAGGCACGGGTGTTGACTTTGATCTTTATGGGGCGCTGGGCGCAGGTGCTTATATTTGTGGTGAAGAGACGGCGTTACTGGAATCCTTGGAAGGCAAGAAAGGACAGCCTCGGTTTAAACCCCCATTCCCTGCCAGTTACGGTTTATATGGAAGGCCTACCACGATCAACAATACAGAATCTTTAGCTTCGATCCCGTCCATTATTAATAAGGGTGGTGAATGGTTTGCAAAGATGGGTGTAGAAGGTGCTGGCGGTGAGAAGTTGTTCTCTATGTCAGGGCATTTGGAAAACCCCGGCAATTTCGAAATCCCTCTTGGCACACCCTTTAAGGATTTACTAGAAATGGCGGGTGGCGTGTGGAAAGGTCGTAAACTAAAAGCAGTTATTCCCGGTGGCTCGTCAGTTCCTATACTCCCTGCGGAAGAAATGATGAAGCTAACAATGGATTACGACACCATTCAAGGTGCAGGTTCTTTCTTGGGGTCTGGCGCTGTGATGATTATTGATGACCAGACGGATATGGTCAAATTACTACAACGTATTTCACGTTTTTATCATTCAGAGTCCTGTGGTCAATGTACACCGTGTCGTGAAGGTACGGGGTGGTTATATCGAATGCTAACACGTATCGTAAACGGCAAAGGTACGATGGAAGATATTGATCGTCTGGATGATGTAGCACACAAAATTGAAGGCAGAACTATCTGCGCTTTAGGTGACGCAGCCGCAATGCCTGTTTGGAGTTTCATTAAACATTATCGTCCCGAGTTTGAGTACTACGTCAAACATGGACGCAGTATGGTCGGTGTAGAAACAGGTAACGGAAAGGGAGGCGGATCATGAGTGATGATTTAGTCACCCTGACTATTAATGGCAAAGAGATTAAAGCCAAGCCTGGCACTATGCTAATTGACGTAACAGATAATGAGGGGATTCATGTTCCTCGTTTTTGTTATCACAAAAAACTGTCAGTAGCTGCTAACTGCCGAATGTGCTTGGTCGATGTAGAAAAAGCCCCCAAGCCTTTACCCGCTTGTGCAACGCCTGTTATGGAAGGCATGAAAGTGCTAACGCGTTCAGAAAGGGCGGTATCTGCACAAAAATCAACAATGGAGTTTTTGTTGATCAATCACCCGCTAGATTGTCCTATCTGTGATCAGGGTGGTGAGTGTGAATTACAAGATTTATCCATAGCTCATGGCAGTAGTTCTTCTAACTACCATGAAGTGAAGCGTGTCGTAGTAGATAAGGATATCGGTCCTTTAATTTCTACAGAAATGACCCGCTGTATTCAATGTACGCGTTGTGTGCGATTTGGCGAAGAAATTGCTGGAATGCGTGAAATGGGTGCGACAGGCCGTGGTGAAACCATGGCTATCGGCACTTATATTGAAAAAAGCCTAACCTCAGAACTTTCTGGGAATATTATTGATGTGTGTCCAGTGGGTGCATTGACGGCTAGGCCATCGCGCTATAAAGCTAGAGCATGGGAGGTTAATCAATATCCTTCCATTGCATCGCATGACTCGGTTGGCTCGAATATCAATTTACATACCTTCAATGGCAAAGTAATTCGTTCTATCCCTCGTGATAACGAAGACATTAACGAGTGTTGGATTTCAGACAGGGATCGTTTTAGTTATCAAGGTCTTGATGCTGAAGACAGATTAGAAGAACCGATGATGAAGGTCGATGGACATTGGCAAACCATTACTTGGGATGCCGCGTTAGACCATGTGGCAGATCATTTAAATAATTCAGACCCTGATCAAATTGGTGTTCTGGCATCATCAAGAGCTACTACAGAAGAGCTTTATTTACTGCAAAAACTTATGCGCGCCAAAGGCGTAGCGAATATAGACCATCGCTTACGCCAATCTGATTTCTCTGGTCAGGGCAAAGAACCACAGTTTCCTTGGTTGGGTGCAACACTACCTGAGCTAGAGCAAAAAGATGTGATTGTGCTGATTGGCTCGGACGTGCGTCGTGAGCAGCCAATGGCTAATCATCGTATTCGTAAAGCGGTTCTCAATGGCGCAAAAGTCATTGTTATCAATCCTATTAAAGTGTCATTCAATTACGCGGTTGAACAAGAAATTGTCGCTAACCCTGCTAATTTAGTAAAAGCACTTGGTGCTATCGCTAAGGCAAGCGGTGACGTACCAGCACAGTTGGTAGATTTGCTGCAAGATGCTGATGCACAGGCAAATGACATCATAGGTATATTGAAAGATGCTGATAATGCGACGGTTCTTATTGGCAATTTGGCAGTGCAGCACCCCAGTTATGCTGCACTTAGCGCGTTAGGCTCGGTGATTGCAAGTAATACCGGTGCTTCATTAGGCTATCTGGCTGAATCTGCAAATACAGTCGGAGCATGGCTAACAGGCAATGTTCCGCACCGCGTAGCAGGGGGTGAAGCATCAGGCGCAAAAGGTTCAGGTGTTGCCGATATGTTTATGCGCGGATTGAAAACATTCGTCTTATTGGATGTTGATCCCAGTTTTGATTGTGATGACCCACAAAAAGCAGATGCGGCTATGCATCATGCCAAAGTTATTGCACTGACTTCTTTTGCGAGTGACAAGTTACGTGCTTGTGCTGACATCCTGCTACCTATTTCCACTTTCGCTGAAACCTCTGGAACCTTCATTAATGCAGAAGGCGTACAACAATCTTTCCGTGCTGTAGCTAAAACATCAGAGTCTGTGAAGCCCGGTTGGAAAGTGTTACGAGTACTCGGAAACACGATGGAAGTAGATGGTTTTGACTATATGAGTAGCGAAGATGTACTCAAAGAGTTCAATGAAAAAGTGACGTTAGTGCCAGATAACAGTAGAGCTTTTGATGATTCGGATGTGTTTGAAGTAGCAGAGCAGTTGCAGGGTCAGGGCTT
>CAZDMX010000070.1:6956-8801 GCA_964506085.1 uncultured Thiothrix sp.
ATTAGCTCGGTACATGCTTATTCTATTGATGGTCTAACGCGCCGCGCAACCGCTTTGCAAAAGACATTTTCACAAGAAAGAAACTCTGTTTGGTTAAATCCAGTTGATATCGAAAGTGCCGGCTTAGGTGAATGTGAGTCCGTAACGGTTCAACAAGGTGATGGGCGAGTAGTGATGAGTCTGTTTGCTGACAGCGACCTTCCTGAAGGCTGTTTATATATGTTAGCGGCTACCAATAAGGCGGTGCTGTTAGGCGCTTCGTATGGATCAGTCGATATTCAGGGTGATTGTTAATGGATAGCTTACTTTCAATTTGGAGTGCAGTACCAGAAGCGTTACAGACGCTGATTGTTATACTGTTGAAAATTGTAGCTATCATTTTGCCTCTTATTTTGGCAGTTGCCTATACGACCTATGCAGAAAGAAAAATCATAGGGTATATGCAGGTTCGTCTTGGCCCTAACCGTGTTGGCCCTAAAGGTTGGTTGCAACCCATAGCGGATACGGTAAAGCTCATGTTCAAGGAAGTTATTCTTCCTACTAAAGCCAATACATTTGTGTTCTATTTTGCCCCCGTCATGGCGCTTACCCCAGCTCTAGTAGCATGGGCTGTTATTCCTTTTCAATCAGGTTGGGCATTAGCTGATATTAATGTCGGCTTATTATTTATTCTGGCGATCACCTCTTTGGATGTATTCGGCATTATTCTTGCGGGTTGGGCATCTAACTCAAAATACGCCATCTTAAGTGCTATGCGCGCAGGTGCGCAGGTTGTCTCTTATGAGATTGCGATGGGTTTCGCACTGGTTGGTGTAATAATGGTCGCCGGTACGCTGAGTTTAAGTGGGATTGTTGAAGCACAATCAGGCGGAATAAGTCAGTGGTTTATGTGGCCGTTGTTTGGCTTGATGGTGGTATATTTTATAGCAGGTGTAGCGGAAACTAACCGTGCGCCATTTGATGTGGCTGAAGGTGAATCAGAGATCGTTGCTGGTTTCCATGTTGAATATTCAGGCATGGCGTTTGCGTTATTCTTCTTGGGCGAATACGCCAACATGCTGTTAATCTCAGCTGTTGCCGCCATTCTGTTTATGGGTGGTTGGTTGTCACCGTTTGAAAGCGCGACCATGCTAACCGAACTTCCTTATATAGGTATCTTGTTTGGCAACGGCATTCATTGGTTCTTCTTAAAAATTGCCTTCTTTATCTTCATGTATCTTTGGTTCCGAGCAACCTTCCCACGTTATCGCTATGATCAGATCATGCGATTAGGTTGGAAAATACTCATTCCGGTTACATTGGTTTATATCTTCGCAATAGGCGTGGCTATCGGTCTAGGGTGGAAACCATGGTTATGATTAACTTTGTAATGAGTAACACAGTCACTAATGTGACAGGAGATCAATGATGATCGCCACCGTACAACATTGGATCAAGTCCTTCACACTCTTTGAGCTGTTAAAAGGCATGAGTTTGACGGGTAAGCGTTTGTTTACCAGAAAGGTAACCATTCAATATCCCGAAGAGAAGACCCCAATATCACCACGTTTTCGAGGTCATCATGCTTTAATGCGTTACCCGAATGGCGAAGAACGCTGTATAGCCTGTAAGTTGTGCGAGGCTGTTTGTCCTGCTCTTGCGATTACTATTGATTTGGAAGAGCGTGATGATGGTACACGTCGTACCACTAAATACGACATTGATATGTTTAAATGTATCTATTGTGGGTTCTGTGAAGAAGCCTGTCCGGTCGATGCCATTGTAGAGACCCGTATCTTTGAATATCATTTTGAGGAGCGTGGTGAAAATATTATGACTAAGGAAAAGTTGTTGGCTTTTGGTGAT
>CAZDMX010000071.1:0-8785 GCA_964506085.1 uncultured Thiothrix sp.
AAAGTTCATCAGAATTGATGGATCAATGATGAAACAGTGGCTCAATTACCATTATTGAGCACGGTAGATATAGGGGATCATCAAACCACCTAAGAATCAAACTCCACTGCAAAATCAAGCATACGTTGAGTAGAACGAAGTGCTTTGACTCTAATATCTTCGTCAACATGAATTTCGTTGCTACCAGTTTCCAATACAGTTAATAAGTTATGTAACCCATTCATAGCCATCCATGGGCAATGTGCACAACTTTTGCAGGTTGCGCCTTCACCATGTGTTGGAGCCTCAATAATCTCTTTATGAGGTTCTTCCTTACGCATCTTGTAGAAAATACCACTGTCCGTGGCAACGATTAGTTTCTTTTGTGGCAACTCTTTCGCGGCATTGATAATCTGTGTGGTGGAACCCACCACATCGGCCAGTTCCAGAATTTCATCGGGAGATTCTGGATGAGCCAGCACTGCTGCATCGGGGTTTTCTTCAATAAGCTTTCCTAACGCCCGTGTCTTGAATTCCTCGTGTACAATACAGGCGCCTTTCCACAACACCATTTCAATGCCCGTTACTTTCTGGATGTAATGACCTAAGTGCTTATCTGGCGCCCAAAGTATTTTCTTGCCCTGCTCACCTAACCAACTAACTAGTTTCAGTGCGATACTGGACGTTACTACGTAGTCCGCTCGCGCCTTAACCTCAGCGCTTGTATTAGAATAGACCACCACAACATGATCAGGATGCTGATCACAAAAGGCATTAAATGTATCCGCAGGACAACTTAAATCTAACGAACATTCAGCCTCCAGAGTAGGCATCAACACCCGTTTTTCAGGAGTGAGAATCTTCGCAGTTTCTCCCATAAAACGAACACCGGCAACGACCAATGTCGTTGCCGGATGTTCATTACCAAATTTCGCCATATCTAGTGAGTCAGAAACATATCCTCCTGTTTCCTCAGCGAGTTCCTGCAAATCAGCATCCACATAATAATGCGCTACCAGCACAGCATCTTGTTCTTTCAATAATGCTTTTATGCGTTGTTTTACTTGCTCTTTTTTCTCTGGCGTATAATGTGGATTCAGCGCTTCCACCTCCGCTGTGATCGGCGTAGCAAAAATTGGGACTTTTGGAGCTGTTACAGGGTTCGACATAGCATATACTACCTAACAATCAGGAATTGTTAGAGCATACAACAGATCATGGCAGATAAAAACACCACCAAACCACTGGTACTAGTAGATGGCTCCTCTTATCTATTTAGAGCCTTCCACGCCCTCCCTCCATTAATTAACTCTCATGGAGAACCTACAGGTGCTATCCACGGCGTGTTGAACATGCTGGATAAGCTTCGTAAAGACTATGAGCCTGAACATATGGCGGTAATCTTTGATGCCAAAGGCAAAACTTTTCGTAACGATCTCTACCCCGAATACAAAGCTACGCGCCCTCCTATGCCGGATGATCTACGCATACAGATAGAGCCACTACTAGAGATTATCAAAGCTCAGGGCTACCCTCTAATCATCGAATCTTATGTAGAAGCGGATGATGTCATAGGCACAATGTCAAAGTTATATGATGGCAATGTGCTTATCTCGACAGGCGATAAAGACATGGCTCAATTGGTTAACGAGCGTGTCAGTCTGATTAACACCATGTCTAATACCTTCCATGATATTGAAGGCGTAAAAGAAAAATACGGCGTACCTCCTAATCGCATTAAGGACTATTTAGCCTTGATGGGCGATAAGGTAGACAACATTCCAGGGGTTCCCAAAGTCGGCCCCAAAACAGCTGTCAAATGGCTCGCTGAATACGATACGTTAGACAACGTCATGAAGTCTGCCGATGAATTCAAAGGAAAAGTGGGAGAATACCTACGTGAATCGCTTGAGTTTTTACCACTCTCTTATGAACTAGTCACCATCAAATGCGATCTGAAAATTGACTGCTCACCAGAAACACTTTCATTCAATCCGCAAGATACAGATCGGCTGATTGAGTTATATGAACGCTACGGTTTCCGCAGCCGACTCGGCAGATTAACCCGTGCAAAGAGTGATGTTGAAAATACGAGTGGTGCAACTTCAAGATTAAATTCGAATATTAAATCTGACTATCAAACCATTTTGTCCCAGAAGGAGCTAGACAACTGGATTAAAAAACTAGAAACGGCCAACCTCATCGCTTTTGATACCGAAACCACCAGCCTGAACTATATAGATGCTCGTATTGTCGGTGTATCTTTTTGCATAGAAGCTGGCAAAGCAGCTTATTTACCTCTGGCACATGATTATCTCGGTGTCCCCGAGCAATTGGATAGAGACAAAACACTGCAACAACTCAAACCTCTTCTAGAGAATCCAGCCATTAAAAAGGTCGGGCAAAACCTGAAATATGATCGCAGCGTATTACTCAATCACGGCATTGAACTACAAGGCATTGAGCATGACACCATGCTGCAATCCTATGTACTCAACTCCACCGCTAGCCGACACGACATGGACACCCTTTGCGAACGCCACTTGGATCATAAACCCATTGCTTTCACCGTTATCGCGGGAAAAGGAAAAAATCAACTAACCTTTAACCAAATTGAACTAGAAAAAGCTTCACCTTATGCAGCCGAAGACGCAGATATGACCTTGCGTCTACATCAACACTTCTGGCCTCAACTCGAAAAACTGCAAGCTCAAGCCACATTATACCGCGATGTCGAATTACCCTTACTTAGCGTCTTATCCTCTATTGAACGCAATGGCGTACACGTTGATGCCGAATTACTTGCCATCCAGTCCACCGAATTTGCCCAAAAAATGAAGACTATTGAGGCCGATTGCTATGACCTGGCAGGTGAAGAATTCACCCTCAATTCCCCCATGCAGCTACAAAAAATTCTCTTTGAAAAGCTGCAAATCCCTGTGTTACGCAAAACCCCGAAAGGGCAACCTTCGACCGCAGAAGATGTACTAGTTGAACTCTCCCATGAGTATCCCCTACCCCGATTGATACTTACCTATCGAACCATGAGCAAGCTCAAATCAACCTATACCGATAAGCTACCCAAGCTGATCAACGAAACGACTAAACGCATCCATACCTCTTATCATCAAGCGGTTACTGCAACGGGAAGACTGTCATCTGCCGACCCGAACTTACAGAATATTCCTATCCGCAAAAAAGAAGGCAGACGCATACGCCAAGCCTTTATCCCGGAACCGGGCTATAAAATGCTGGCTGCGGACTATTCACAAATTGAACTTCGCATCATGGCGCATTTGTCAGCCGACAAAGGTTTGCTAGATGCCTTTGCCAATGGCAGAGATATCCATACCGCCACTGCCTCCGAAGTCTTTGAAACACCTTTGGATGAGGTTACGACAGATCAACGCCGCAATGCCAAAGCGATAAACTTTGGTTTGATCTATGGCATGTCACCTTTTGGACTTGCCAAGCAATTACATATCTCCCGCACTGAAGCCAAAGACTATGTAGACCTTTATTTTGCACGTTATCCAGGCGTTCAGGATTATATGGATCGCACCCGCGAACAAGCCAAAGAACAAGGCTATGTTGAAACACTGTTTGGGCGAAGGTTGTATCTCCCCGATATCAACGCCAGAAACCCACAACGCCGAAAGTATGCGGAACGCACCGCCATCAATGCCCCTATGCAAGGCACCGCTGCCGACATTATAAAAATAGCTATGATATCGGTTAACAATTACTTGCTAGAAAGCCAAGTAGACGCAAAAATGATTATGCAAGTTCATGATGAATTAGTATTTGAAATAAAAGAAGAAATACTGCAAGATTTCAGCATGGAAATTAAACAACACATGGAAGGTGCTGCCACTCTTGACGTACCACTTATTGTAGAGATAGGACAGGGTAATAACTGGGATGAAGCACATTAAATGCTGAGTGAAATCATGCTGAGTAAACTTTCTGTTACCCCCAAAAGACCGACTGCTCCGTTACTGCTATTACTAACCCTATGGGTACTTTTCTTGGTGATATTCATACCCGATATCACACATGCGAACCGTAAAGTCGAGCAATATAATCTACCCCAACCTTATTCCTATGCGAACTACGAGCTACGCGTAGACGCTTCGACACGCAGACCTGAAGTCGGCAAGCCTGTCATTCTAAAAGCCACCATTAGTCCAGAAATCAGCCCTGACAAGGTGAAATACCAATTCTTAATCAATGGTGCACCGATTCCTGAACCGGGCATGCACAAGGTACATACTTTTGAAGAAACAGGTACTTATAAAATATCCGCAGTTGCCAAGTTAGGCGGTAGCTACCTACTCAACTCACCACCCATCATCATCCATGTCATCGATTCATGGATTGAACCAGAAGCAGCAATCAGCCCAGCTGTACTCACCGTTCAACCTGGGCAAGATGCTGTCTTCACCAGTCTAAGTGAAACTGACCCACAAAGCCGACAGTGGTTATATTGGTCTATTAGCTCAGGGCATCGAGGTAGTGGTGAAAAGTTTATTATTAAAACAGACAAGCTGGCAGAGGGTAAATACCCTATAGAGCTACTGGTTAAAGATGATAGAAATCGTGAATCTATCGCCAATGCCTATCTACTGATCAGCACATCTGACGAAAATGTAGAGACCCTCACCCTAGATGCTTCTGGCGGTACGATTGATTCTTTAGGGAATACTAAAAGCGTAAGTAGCAACAATATACAATTGCGCAGTTCGCATACCCATCGACTAGAAAACATGCAAGTCGTTTTCTGGATTCAAAATGCTCAACCCGGCGCAGATACCGAGTTACAACTAGATTCAGGCGATGGTTTTATCTCACCTTGGAGCAAAAAACTACGTTATGGGCATCGCTATGAGCATTTCGGTATTTATACCACCAAAATATCAGCAAGATCCCCTCTGGGAAATCACCACAGTAATACAGTAACGGTCTATGTCTGGCCATTGTGGCTACCTGTTATCATGGTCATTTTAGGACTATTGTTAGCTGGTATTCCTTTTTTTAGACGACACCAACGACAGCAACTCGTCCCTAAAGCCATCCAGTACCAACATCAATCAGACGCGGGACAGCATCAACTCATACTCACCTCTGATAAAGAAACACCTGCGCTCACCATAAGAAAAAATACTGACAACATGGATGGCCGTAGCTATCAGACCCTTACTATCATCAACAATGATACAACCGATAAAAAATGATCAATAACCTGCAAACATTATACAAAGCGAATTTCAGTCACTTACCTGAAACTGCCATACGTGATCTTGAAGCCACAGAAGAAATCCAGCTACTGCGCAGTGATATCAAAGCTCAAATCCCAGGCAGTAACTGGACGAATATACGTGTAGAAATATTAAAAGAAATGCAGCTATTGCTCGATATCAAGCTACAGCCTATTTTTATTGAATCATGGCAAACCCATCAAGATGTGATTAGGGAAATCAATGTCCAAAAACAATCAGCAACTGATGAAATCTCGATACTTAATTTGTCAGATCATGAAATACGCTCAACGCACTCACCTAGCCTGAATATAACCATAGCTGAGACAGTCCATCCGATGCGGGCTTTTATCGGCATCACCTTGATGCTACGCGATGTATCTCTCATTGTTCAACACGGAAAAATCAAAGAAATCTTATCCGGCACAGTCAATGGCAAAGGATTCATGCAATATCAAAATGCCACTTTGATAGAAAAAGAATTTTTAGACTTTGATATTGCTGGCAAGATTGCAGACGAGATTACTAAAGACTCATCGGTGCCTATTCCAGAACTACCCACGGAAGCAAACACGCTCAGCAGCCCTAGCACAGATCAGCCACCAGTGCCCCAGAAAAACCAGCCACACCTAGATAAAGATAGCGAGAGAAAAAAATCAGCCCTCTCATCCAACATGATTCAGTTTATCATTGGAGTCAGCATAGCTTTGATTGCTGTTTATTTATTCTGGCAGCTAAAATAAAGATTAAAGTTAGGCTTTTCGTAGGGCACTAAGCAAGGCCTAAGAAACATGGCGAGAGCTTATGTTCGACAGTCCATTGGAGCATAATCTTCAAGCTTAGTAACCACCTTATAACCCAAGGTTTTTGCAGTTGGATAGGTATCACTCTTTATCTCAAAGACGTTTACATGACCCGTTTCTATCCCACAAACAGCAGCTCTAATTAGACCATCACTGCCACAGTCAGAGGAAATAATCGGGATTTTTTTCTGAAGCAACTCATCTTGCATACTTTCAATGGAAGTCCCTGAACTCTGATCACAACTTACCGAACCATCATATTTATAAACTTTGACTGTTGCTGATTTTATAGCAGATGTTTCACACGCACTTAGCCAGATGGCGCTGGCCAAAATAAAACTTATTTTTCTAATCATATACTCACTCTTCCCTGTGCTTATTCCTCTCTGTACTGTCTGAGAAGATCAGGATTTCCAATCAATTGTTATCACTAACGCATTACCTTGATTTTTGTTTACAACAACTCTCTCATATCCTGTGAAGTAACAGGTAATCGCAAAACGCCATGTAAGGGAAAGATATCATTAAGCTTACTGACATGTTGAAGCTCATTTTTTTGCGCTAACACAACCACTTTTGTATCAGGAGAATACCGTTGCATTGCCATTAACATCACATCTAGGTTGCTTATATTCACACCCGCATAATTATTGCTATAGCCATAAATAAAATCTGCCACTAAATAATCAGGCGATTCTTTCTTTATGTCACTCATCACTTTTCGAATTGAAGTAAAAACTTTTTCTTCAATTCCATGCTCTGTATAAAGGGAGGTTAAGCGTGGATGGAATCGTGATTGAACAACAGAATAGAGTATTGGTTTTAACGTGTTTTTTTCCATAGTTTTATTGTAGCTTCTGTCTTTATTTATTATTATCGAAGCGTCATAATAACAGTTTATTTAATATTTTATGGGAAACAGATACCTACAATAAGGATTGGTTTTCTGATACCTTAGCGTCAATACTAGTCAATACCAATACCAACAACAACGATAACCACTCCATGCATGAAGCAAGACATCAAAGCTGGGTAGACTCCCTCGCAGCATTCGGAAACCCTCGTGTAATAACCATGCTATTTCTTGGTTTATCAGCGGGCATTCCTATCCTATTGATCTTTTCATCACTTGGCTTATGGCTACGGGAAGCAGGGATTGATCGCTCCACTGTCACTATGTTTAGCTGGGCGGCACTAGGTTACTCGTTTAAATTTGTTTGGGCGCCACTCATAGACCGTTTACCTGTTCCCATTCTTACACGTTTATTAGGTCGTAGACGTGCCTGGATTCTAATCGCACAATTCAGCATTATCGCCGCTATTTTATGGATGGCATCCATCGACCCTTCGACTGGCGGCAACACCTTATTGATAATGGCTTTCGCCACGGTGCTACTCGGTTTCTCATCAGCCACACAAGATATTGTTATAGATGCTTATCGTATAGAAGCGGCTGACTCTGATCTTCAAGCCCTCATGTCCTCCACCTATATCGCAGGTTATCGAATTGGCATGCTGATTGCTGGAGCAGGAGCACTCTTTATTGCCGACTACTTTGGTTCCGATCTGGGCGCTTACAACTACCAAGCATGGCAATATGCTTATTACGCAATGGCTGTTGCTATGCTTGTCGGCATAGCCACTACTTTACTTATCTCCGAACCCGATATAGATCGCTCAGCAGAGAGTGACTACAGCACACGTGATTATCTTAGTTTTCTAGCCTTGTTTGCTCTCGCTGTTCTTGGCTTTATTGCAACCTTTCAATTAACGCCTAGTGACACTGTAAACACCCTCAAAGCATCATTAGCAGAAACCTTTAATAATAAACCGCTTGCGAGCTTTTTAATATCGACGGTACGTTTAGCTATTGCCATCTTTGTTGCATTTCTTGTAACTAAAATCGTATTAAAAACTCGCCTTGTTAATAGAGAAATGGTGCAATCCACCTATGTTGCTCCCATAAAAGACTTCTTCTCACGTTACGGCATAGGATTAGCCATACTGCTATTAGCATTAATCGGCTTGTACCGTATTTCAGATATAGTTTTAGGTGTTATCGCCAATGTTTTCTACCAAGATTTAGGTTACACAAAAACACAAATAGCCTCAGTTGTTAAAACCTTTGGTTTATTTATGACCATTGCCGGAGGATTTTTAGGAGGGATTCTATCGCTACGCTTCGGCGTCATGAAAATACTCTTCTTAGGTGCAATATTGGTCGTATTAACCAATTTGTTATTTGTTGTTATGGCAAAAATGGGCCAGCCCGACCTGCCCATGCTCTATGTAGTCATTTCTGCGGATAACATATCCGGTGGCCTTGCCAGCGCCGCTTTCATTGCTTTCTTATCTGCGCTAACGAATATTAAATTTACCGCTGTTCAATACGCCATTTTCAGCTCACTAATGACTCTCTTACCCAAAGTCATCGGAGGGTACTCAGGATCAATAGTTGAGAGTTTTTGTGAAGGTGGGGGACAATGTCTCGTCGGATATGAAAATTTCTTTATTATCGCCTCATTGATCGGCTTGCCTGTTTTGATACTGGTATGGCTCGCCAACAAACATCTTGATATTGGGGACTTCAGCCTTAAACACTGAATTGAAAAAACTAGAAATGGACTACGATGTTTACAACGAAAAATGTTTAAAAGAAAAGCGTTACTGCGATCGTAAAAAAAACATTAGAGGGTGTTGTAAAAGTAGATTATGTAGGTTGTGGGTGAGGCACGAACCCCAACG
>CAZDMX010000072.1:0-4996 GCA_964506085.1 uncultured Thiothrix sp.
CTGGAGCAAAAAAGCAAGTTAAATTCCTCCAGTTATTTAATTCTGAGTCCTTAGCTTGAACAGTGCATGTCAGGAAGGTTAATCGGCTTATTTTTGATAATGTTTTTTCTGTTGAAAACAGTGTCACATTTGTTGCAGCTGTACCTTGGTGAGCGGAGAAATACATGTTTTTGCAGAAAAGTGCGTCGAATTCTAAATACATGAAAGCTGTTGCAATGAGGGCAATATTTTTTTGAAATCATCAAAAGTTAATTTCTACCGATTTTGTGAATAAGTTTTTTTAGATTCGAATAATATATTTATAAGATTACTTTCTATGAAGAGAATTATCGTTGAAAAAAAGATGAGCGATTCATTTAAAATGATTCATGGTCACCTTGAAATGTACCACTCTATCCCCTACATTCTGGGGCTAAGCGTCTGTAAACATGCTTACGAGCTTACACAGGAATATTTAAATCATCTTATACGGAGCAATAAGTGGAGCAATATAGAGGTACAACCATACTTTCAGTACGGCGTGGTGATCAGGTTGTCATCGGTGGTGATGGACAAGTCACGCTCGGTAATACGGTGATGAAAGGCAACGCCCGAAAAGTTCGTAGGCTTCACAATGATCAGGTTATTGCAGGCTTTGCCGGTGGAACGGCTGATGCTTTTACCCTATTTGAAAGGTTTGAAGTCAAGCTACAAGAGTATAATGGTAATCTGGTACGATCCGCTGTAGAGATGGCAAAAGACTGGCGAACTGACCGTGTATTACGTCGCTTGGAGGCATTGTTAGCAGTTGCAGATAAAGAAACCTCTTTAATTATTACCGGTAATGGTGACGTGATCGAGCCAGAAGATAATTTGATTGCGATCGGCTCAGGTGGCCCGTTTGCTCAGTCGGCAGCACGTGCGTTGTTAGATAATACCGATTTTTCTGCAAGAGAAATCGTTGAAAAAAGCTTGGGAATAGCAAGCGATATTTGTATTTATACTAATAATAATCTCACCATTGAGGAGCTTTAACATGTCCATGACCCCTAGTGAAATTGTCCATGAATTGGATAAGCATGTAATCGGACAAGAAAAGGCCAAGCGTGCAGTAGCGATAGCTTTACGAAATCGCTGGCGTAGACAGCAGTTAGATGAGGAGTTGCGTCAGGAAGTAACGCCTAAAAATATTCTTATGATTGGCCCAACGGGTGTCGGTAAGACAGAAATCGCTAGGCGTTTGGCAAAATTGGCACAAGCTCCCTTTGTAAAAGTCGAGGCGACCAAGTTTACCGAGGTTGGGTACGTGGGCAAGGAAGTGGATTCCATTATCCGTGATTTAGCGGATATGGCGGTCAAAATGACTCGTGAAACCGAGGTCAAGAAAGTCCAGAATCGAGCAGAAGATGCAGCTGAAGAAAGGATTCTGGATATTCTACTACCACCAGTGCGTGCGGGTAACAGCGATGTTGATGCAACAGACAAGTCAACAGATAGTGTTGCCAGACAGAAATTCCGCAAGAAACTCCGTGAGGGAGATCTCGATGATAAAGAAATAGAGATTAATGTAGCAATGGGTGCTGCCAGTGTAGAAATAATGACCCCTCCTGGTATGGAAGACATGGCTAATCAGTTGCAGGGAATGTTCCAGAATTTAGGTAAAAAAGATAAGAAAAAGCGAAAGCTCACTATTAAAGATGCATTTAAGATTCTCACTGAAGAAGAAGCACACAAGCTTATTAATGAAGAGGAGATGAAGCTACAGGCTCTGGAGAACATGGAGCAAAATGGCATAGTATTTATAGATGAAATAGACAAAGTGGTTCGTAAAGGTCAATCTAGTGGAGGTGGTGATGTGTCGCGTGAAGGTGTGCAACGTGATTTATTGCCGTTAATTGAAGGCTGCACAGTAAGTACTAAATACGGCATGGTGAAGACAGACCATATTTTATTTATCACCTCTGGGGCTTTCCATGTATCAAAACCTTCGGATTTAATACCGGAACTACAGGGTCGATTACCTATTCGTGTTGAAATGACAGCGTTAACCGCAGGTGATTTTGCCAGAATCTTGGTAGAACCCGATGCCTCACTAACGGAGCAGTACGTAGGTCTTTTAGCGACAGAAGGAGTCACTCTTGAGTTTACGGAAGATGGCGTACAACGGATTGCTGAAATAGCCCATAAAGTGAATGAGAATACCGAAAACATTGGAGCCCGTCGTTTGCATACGGTGATGGAGCATTTATTGGAATCGACCTTGTTTGAGTCACCCAATGGCCCTACTGAAATCACTGTAGATGCTCAACAAGTAGATGAGAAAATGGGTGAACTTGCTGAAGATGAAGATTTGAGCCGATATATATTGTAGCCTTAAGCGGTTAAGGAACCTCTGATGTATGTACAAATGATACTGGATGTGATTTGAACCTAGAATCCTCAGTTGACCGCTTCCAGCCACAATTAAGTAATTGATAAACTGAAAATAAGCGAGAATATCAACTGAGGATTCTAGGTTGAACAGAGTTTCCATAAGAAACCGTAATCTTTAGGATAGCCTAAGCCATGAATTTTAGCCGTAAGCAAAAAGCTGATAAAAAGGAAAATAGAATGACACCCGTTAATGTCACGTTAAACCAAAAGTCTCGTATTCTAGAACTTACTTGGCCGGATGATGAAGTGCATCAACTGTCTTGCGAATACTTACGTGTTTCTTCGCCTTCTGCGGAAGTACAAGGACATGGGCCCGGACAAGAAACATTACAATTGGGTAAAGAAAACGTAAATATTACCGCTATCGAACCGGTCGGAAACTACGCGATTAAACTGGTTTTTGATGACAACCATGATAGTGGTTTATATAGCTGGAGCTACTTGCGTGAGCTAGGAGAAAATCAGGCAAGCAACTGGGACGAGTACTTGCGTAAATGTGATGAAGCAGGCTACACGCGAAAGGCAGAGGGTCAAATTATCTAATGCCTAGCCTAGCTAAAACATTAGATAGCCTGACTTACAATGAGGATGGCTTGATTCCGGCTATCGCACAACAGCATGATACGGGAGAGGTCTTGATGATGGCTTGGATGAACCGTGAGTCGATTGCTGAAACGCTTGAGACCGGTAGAGTCTGCTATTGGTCGCGTTCAAGACAGTCTTATTGGCGCAAGGGTGAGTCATCGGGGCAAGTACAGATGTTAAAAGAATTACGTTTTGACTGTGATAAAGATACGGTTTTGGTCAAGGTAGATCAAACCGGAGCAGCTTGTCATACAGGACGTAGAAACTGTTTTTTTAATGTGGTTAAAAATAATGATGTTGTTATCGATGCAGAACCATTGATTGATCCAGAGCTTTTATATGGCGACTCTATAAAAAAGTAGAGAATCGTTTGAGTAATAACGCTATGAAACATGTCTTGTTGTTGTTGATCAGAGCTTACCAACTCGTATTGAGTCCTCTTTTGGGGAGCAATTGTCGATTTTATCCTAGTTGCTCTTGCTATAGTCATGATGCTATTCAGAATCACGGTTCCGTAAAAGGTTTATTTCTTTCAATTAGACGAGTATCCCGTTGTCATCCTTGGAGCGAGGGTGGTTATGATCCCGTCCCGGAAGTAAAAAAAAAGTAACAGGCTATTTTTTAACTCTTAGCGGCCTTTGCACATCAGGGTATTCGTTCAGTAAACACGCGATTTCTTATTCGTCAGAGTTCGGTTCCGCTCTAGTCAGAAAGATAACCCCCTTTATCTGAAAGACTTTTATCTCTATGACTTTCTTGTTTAAATACACTTGGTAGGTATAATTTTGATCAAAAGGGCATCTTGCTATACCATAGAGCACGTTATACATGAGATAACTGTATGTGCAACGCGGCTTCCAGCCAATAATAAATAGACTTCGGCTTAGAAAAAAGTATCCTCTAATAAGGTCATAGGCTTGCTTTACAGCGATACTTTTCAGACGAGTTTCAAACTCATGTACTCATATGCATAGGAATATCCAACATTGAGATATAAAATCATTATTACAGGGCCAGTAGGAGCTGGAAAAACCACTGCAATTAACTCTTTAACCGATCAAAAGGCGTTGAAGACGGATGCACCTGTGTCTGATATGACAACGAGTCAAAGAAAGCAAACCACAACGGTTGCTTTAGATTATGGTGTTATCAAGCTTAATAATGATGATGTGGCTCATGTATATGGAACGCCAGGACAAGAGCGTTTTGATTTCATGTGGGAGATTATTTCAGAAGGAGCTCATGGTTTGGTTCTTTTGCTAGATAATAGTCGGAACTATCCCTTTCGAGATCTAATCTACTACGCGAATCAATTTCGAGATCTTATCGAAAGTGTTCCTTTTATTATCGGAGTAACGCGATCAGATATAAAGAGTGAACCTAATATTGAAACTTATCGGGGTTGGGTCAAAGAGCAGAATTTAAATGCTGAAGTAATTATGGTTGATGCTCGAAGTAAAGAGCATATACATAATTTAGTAAGCAAGTTGCTAGATAAAGATGATAAGAATAAGGACACAGGTAGAGAAAAAGCTGACACTGATGATGCGAAAACCACTCCCTTCATCCAGGCAATTGCAGAAACAGACAACGACGAGGCTGCTGTAAAAGCGGAAACCACATCCACGCATATAGAAGTCGGCCAGCAATCTGCATCAAAAATCATGCTCACTGAGAAATCAATGGCAGCGGTTGCAAAAATTAATGGCGTTACAGGTGTTTCATTGACCAATGATATGGGTGAATTAATAGATTCTACGGTGCTCGATGAGGATTTGAATGAGTTTATTGCCTTTCTTTCCGGCATTACCCCGTCCATACAGGATGCAGCGAACTTGGGTGAGATTCATCGTATTATGTTAAGAGGAAAAGGTGATGATAATTTAACAGTTTTTGTTGAAGATGATCGATCATTGGGTGTTACTTCTTTGCATAAAACATCAGTTCCTGCACTAAGCCAACAAATTGAAGATATGTTGCAATGGATATAGCACTTAGA
>CAZDMX010000072.1:5096-8751 GCA_964506085.1 uncultured Thiothrix sp.
CTTAGATCAGGCACTGAGAGTAGATAAATAATGTTAGAGCAGATAGTTACCAATATTAGTGGATTAAGAGGCGTGCATTATGCCTGTCTTTTCAAGGATGGCGAACAGTTGGCTTCTTCATTTCCTGATGGTAAGAATGAGTCAATAATTCAAACAGCCGAGATCATTGAACAAGCATTTAGCGCCCTTGAGTCTATACAAAAAACACATAACGAGATGTATTTCTCAGTGGAAAATCAATATCTCGCAGCGTTTCGTTTGCATGATTCTTACTACGCAATATTGCTGACTGAAAAAAAGATAAATTTTCCACTGATTCATATGGGAATCAAGTCTGCGTCAGAGAAAATCAGACACGTTCTTGAAGAAGAAAAAAAGAAGCAGGCATTGATAGAAGCGCAAGCACAAGTACTAGAAGCAACACCGGTTATAGAAGCAACATCAATGGCCTTGGTAGTGCCCACGGAAAGTTCCATTTTGGATATATTAGATCAGTACTCTGCTGTGTTGACTTCATTTTTGGGCCCTGCCGCACGATTTGTTGTAGAAGATTGTGCAGATCAATGGAAGCAAAAATATGTACAAAATAAAGAAAATTTAGGATTCTTGGTGGAACTGATTCAGGAAGAATTAGATACCGATGAAGAGAAAGCAAAGTTTGCTCAACAATTAAAATTCGTCGTCAGATACTGATGGATTCAGAATAATAGTAAGGAACGTGCAGCGTTATAGTTGTCGAAGTTATTTCATGCAAGTTCCTAAAGAGAGCAGTATAAGGGGTGGGATGAGAGAATGAATAAAATAAGAAACAAATTACTACTGGTATTGATTATCGTAACGTTAGTTCCAGCCATTCTTATTGGTGGTTATAGCTTGTACTCGACCTCTAATGTCTTAAGGGAGAATGTGCTTGCTTCCCATGTCAATAAAGTAAGTTTGATTCAAGAGCGTATTGAAAATCTGCTGAGTAATGTCGAAAGTGATGTTCTTTTTTTACGTGATTATAATGCTTTGCACTTGTTTTTGTCGTCTACCGAATCAGAAGGAAGCCGGACAGAACGTTTATTGCTTAGTAATTTAAGGTCTAGTTTAAAAAAGTTCTCTGAGCAGAAAAAGCTTTATTCGCAAGTTAGGTTTATTGATGCTGATGGGCAGGAAATTGTACGCATTGATAGAATTGAAGGAGCGTCTAAAAATATTTCGGACACTCATTTACAAGATAAGTCTTCGCGGTATTATTTTGCCAATACTCTTGATCTTAAGAAAGATGAATTATATATCTCGTCTTTAGACCTTAATCGTGAGAAGGGAGAGGTCATAAAGCCATATCACCCTACTATTCGTTATTCAACCCCCGTATTTGATAAAGAGGGTGGCCTACGGGGCATTATTGTTCTTAATATTGATGCTATTAAGTTAATTAATACCATTAAGGAGCAAAGTAAGCCAGGGGAAAAATTGTTATTCGTTGATCAGCAAGGGTTTTATTACTACCACCCAGATGAAAGTAAAATGTGGGGAGGCGAGGATGATCTTTCGTCAGGCGCAAATCTTTTCAAGGATGATGCGGAGCTTGTTAAGCAGATGAAGGTTGAGAACAAGCTAGATTATATAGAAACGGATAGTGACATCCTCGTTTTTAATTCTATTGCGATTCAAGATAAAGAACATGCTTTAGGTACGCTGTTTAGTATTGAATCAAAAAGTGCATTATTTAAACCGCTTAGGGATTATCTAATAATATTTTTGGGAATAGGTTTAGCGGCCTTGTTGCTTGCTTTCTTGCTGGCGGCTGCATTATCGAATTCCATTACTAAACCATTGATCAATTTGAAAGACAGCGTGGTTAAGCTTAGTAAAGGTGATATGGATTCACCTATAGCCGTTAATAGCAAAGATGAAATAGGTGATGTTGCGCATGCTATAGAGTTGCTGCGAAAATCAATGAAGATATTAATGAAGCGATCTAGATAAGAGGATTTTTGTGATGAACAAGTTATTGATTTTAATTATCCTGCTTGTGTTAGTGGCTGGAGGATTTTATTTGTTCTATCCAGGCTCAGATGTCGTTTCTAATAACGCTACTGAAGACGCAACCTTATCTTCTGTTGCAAATGAAGAGGAACAAGCCAGTAAGGGTTTGAATGAGCTGCAAAACTCTATTCAAGGAATCATCGCAGACTCTGTTCAGGATGAAATCCAGGAAGCAGTAGAAAGTGAAATGAAGAAATCTGCAGAAACTCAGAAATAAATTTTTAAATTAAGGAGCCTCTGATGTTAGGTTTCCTTAATAAACACAAAGGAAACTTTGATTAGCCAATCAAGCTGGGCTGAATTTTCAGGGAAGAGAAGTACGACATTTTTAATAAAATCAGCTACGTTATGATGAGCTGATTATATTAGAATTGTTGGATAGGCTCATGGCTTTCGGGGCATCCTAAATAACGCTGGAGCGAGAAACATGAGACATTACAATAAATATACACATCCAATAAGCTGGGGATACATACTAGTATTTGTATTTGCATTTACCCCAATGGCATCTCAAGCAGAGAATAAAGTTAAAATAACGTCTGATATTGCTTATCTTGATGTCCAACATAACGGTAAGACGGTTAGGATAGAACGCAATCAAGATACAGATCATAGATTAACGAATAGTTTTTCTAAAACATCACGGGTATGTCCACCTTTTTGTATAAACCCAATTGATCTGTCATCCGACATCAAAACTACTGGTGAGCTTGAGTTACTTAAGTTCTTAGGCAATGAGGTGAAAAACAATAAAGGGCTGTTGGTTGATGCCAGAATGCCAGCCTGGTTTGAAAAAGGAACCATACCGGGTTCAGTAAACATTCCTTTCACCGTGTTAAGTAAAGGTTTGGATAGTAAACACACTGTCAAAATTCTAAAATTACTAGGTGCTACAGAAAAGGGTGGTCAATGGAACTTCAGCAAAGCGCGTAAATTGATGTTGTTCTGTAATGGTTCATGGTGTGGGCAATCACCTAAGGCATTAAGAAATCTTTCTGAAATCGGTTATCCTGAAGAAAAACTGTTTTGGTATCGTGCTGGAATGCAATCCTGGTTGCAACTTGGCTTAACAACGGTTACACCATAAGGAGAATGTGATGAAAAAAACAATAATCGCGACCCGTATCGCAACTAGTATTCTCGCCATTTCATTGAGTGGCGTGGTGCTGGCAGAGGAAAGTCCTGATGAGGTTCTTGATACTTTAAGTGCTGAAGCCAGTGAAACCAATATGAAAGATGTGGCTCCAGTGAATCCAGATAACAAGGAACCTGCTGTTGAGTCTACGGCTTCGACTGATATTGATGCGTTGTCAGACTCTGTTGCCAAGAAATTATCGGGCATATTGGGAGCTCCCGATGCAGATAATGAGAAGAAAACTGAAGCAAAGCTTGAAGGCTTGGTTTCATCTACATTATTAGATGGCGTGAAAATGGATGATCTTCGCTCGGCCGTTAGTGCAGCGATGACGGATTTAGCCGCCTCCGAAGAGCACAGTGAGACGGTTGATAAAGCTTCAAAGTCTCTGGATAAGTTAATTGGAAGTAGCCCTAAAGCCGAGAATAGCCCTAAAACAGAAAAAAGCACCACAGATAGTTATGTAAAAGCACAGGATAAAGAGGC
>CAZDMX010000073.1:0-8659 GCA_964506085.1 uncultured Thiothrix sp.
TCGGTAACTGCTCCATGCGTTACCCTACCTCCTGTGTCCATACAGTCGTCATCCGCAACCTACAAAAGCATAACTTTTAATCACACCGTAAAGAAAGGCTGCCAGGATAGACGAATATTAGTGACTTCTCTATTCTCGGACAGCCTTCTCATGCAATGAAAAGGCTTTAAAATCACTAGGTAACTTGAATAAATCTGCTGAAATATCTGCATTTTCAGTGTAGTTACTTAATTGACGGCGATGCCCGGCAGAATCCCATTCAATAATAGGAAAGCCATATTTCAAGGAATCGGTAGCATGGAAAATACTTAAGGCACTGTCACAGGCTTGACGTTGATCTTTTGGGGTTTTATCAAAGTTTGCTGCGTGTTCTCCGGCAAGTACCGTTTGGTATTCGATTAACGCAATCCGGGCTTTTTCCAGTAAACCCTTAGCCGACATGGTTTGCAGGCAGGTTTGTTTGTTGGCGCTAAAGCTGTGTCCTGTGGGTACGATACCGTCGATGGTGGGCGCGCCTTTAGCTTCAATAATCATGTGTTCCCACATTAGGTCGGCTGGTTTTTCCAGTGTTAATTGCTGATAGACAATCTCAAATATGCGTTGATTATCATAGGACACACTGGAAATTTTACCTGCTTCACGATCAAATAAGATGAAGTCCTTATTATCGGGACCATCATCAATGCGTAAAAATTCATCGGTAATGATCATGCGAGTCTTATAGGATTCTTGTCCTGCTTCCTGCTCTGAAAATTGTAGCTCAATAGCACCGTTGTCATTGCCACATGCGGTGAGGATGAAAAGTGTACTGATTAGCATTAGTAATTTCATAATATGATTCATTGTTGTTTTAAGAGTTGCCTTTAATCCTGAGTCCTTAGTTTAGAGTGAGTTAGTAAATCAGTCCAAATAAAATAAACAAGCCAATTGATAATCCAGCCCCAAGTATTGCATAAGGTAATTGTGTTGTTACATGTTCAATATGATCGCATTTTGCTGCTAACGATGAAATGATAGTCGTGTCAGAGATAGGTGATGCGTGGTCACCAAAAATCCCGCCGGATACTACTGCCCCAATAACTAACGGTATATTTGCTTCAGCTGGTATAGCAGTATTGGCCGATACAGCAAGCCCAATTGCGATAGGCATCATAATGGTAAAAGTTCCCCAGCTGGTTCCAGTCGAAAAGGCTATGATGGCTGAAAGAATGAAGGTTACAACCGGAATATAAGCGGGTAACAAAAAACCTTCAGTCACTGATGCCAAATATTGTCCAGTGCCTAACTGGTTGGTGATTTTACCTATAGCTAAGGCAAGTATCAAGATCAGGACAATCGGTAACATATCGCCAATGCCCTGATAGAAGTTTGAGTAGAAGGTTTTTTTACTCATGGTCTTGGTAAGCAAGTAATAAGCGAAGGTGAAAAGCAAACTACTGATGACTGCGTAAAACACGGAAGTAGAACCGCTACCCTCAAGGATATTTCCATTTCCACTTAGATACAGAGCGATTGGTATAGCGCTAATGAGTACCAGTAAAGGTAACAACATTTTCCACGGGCTTGCTGTTGTTTTACTCGCTAACGGGTTGTCTTTTTCATTGTCGACTGAGCTGACTGAAGACTTTGTGGCTTTTAACTTTGAGCTAGAAAGCTCTTCATAATGCTTCATCGAGCCGATGTTCCAATCCGTCAAAATAACAAAAAGGACAATGAGCAAGGTGATAATAGCGTAGAAGTTAAATGGAATAGAGTGGATAAATAAAGACACTGGCTGACCCGTAATCACCCCTGATTTAACTTGTTCAGTAATCAATACAATCAGTAATGCACCCCAGCCATTGAAAGCTAGTAGCGACGATACAGGTGCAGATGTTGAATCGCAGACATAGGCTAATTTCTGTCGCGATGCACCGTACCGATCCGTAAGAGGGCGAGCTACCGTTCCTGCCACTAATGAAGTGATGGATGACTCAATGAAAATAAGTAGTCCAATGACATAGGCAAGCATTAAAGCTCCCCGTTTTGATTGAATCAGATTCTTTTTCGTAGTGAGGTAATCAACAAAGCCTGCTACTCCACCACTGGCTACGATGAGCCGGATAATCGAACCCACCAGTAAAGCAAAGAGCAGTGTTTTTGCAATCCATCCTTCCGAGAGCAGCGCGATAATGCCATCAAATAGGCTAACGAAAGCACTCGCAGGGTTAAAGCTATTAATGATGAGATGCCCTGCGAAAAGTCCCGTAAACAATGATAAGACAACATCTTTGCTAACAATTGCCAGAATGATAGCGAGTAGCGGTGGTATCAAGGATAGGCTGTTATATTCCATATAGATTTGTCTGTAGCTGCGGTTTAGTAAGAAAACTTAAGCTTGAGGAGGTTAACAGTGGGGATGTTTATATTCAACTTGACTCCTAGAAACCTATGCAGATTTTATGGGTGTTTTATTTTATGGATAAGTGGTTAATTCCTAGACAACTGGTGTTTTATATTGGATGTAATGTAAGCAATAAAAAGAGTAGGTTGATAGAATATTTAGCAAGTTTAATTAAAATGATAATAAACAGAACAGAATAAGAAATATCAAAATTAGGATAAGAAAATGAGCACGGCTACTCAAAGTAAATCTACGTCATCTAATTATAAGTCTAAGTCTACGACCTGTATGAAGATACCTACGGTAACGAATCTTGTTATTGACGGTGTTAAACAACAGAATGTAAATGAAACACGGCTGGGCTATTTAAACACAGTGACTTCTGTTAATGCGAATCCGGCCAGTACCAAGCGATTAGCTGTGAGCTTGCACACCAAGCAAAAAACACTTAAAAAGCCTGAAGCTTCATTTCGCTTGATAGAAACAACGGATATTAGTCTGGGAATGATTATGACTGCAAAAGCCATCAGTGCTGGTTTAAAAACAGGAGAGACTATCGTCTTGGTCAGTTCCGAAAAGAAAGATCGTATGATGCGCAAACTGGAAATGATGGGTTTAGAAATAGAATCATATATCAGCGATAGAAAGCTAATCATCACACAGTTCACAAAAGACGAAGATTCCGGCTTATCGACTAATTACCGACATGCTTTTGGAGAAATAATGAAGCAAGCCAACACCGTGGTAGATCGTATTGTGATCATGGAAATGGATGCAGTGGTGAATTTAGAATCTCAAACACTGGCTTACGCTACTATTAGTAAGTTTACTCAAGCAGCAGATGAAATGGGATGCAAGGTCATTGCACAATATGCAAGAAACCAGAGTGAAGAACATGATCGTCTGGATGCTGCATGTAGCTCACTGGTTAATGCCTATTTTGTTATGAAGCGTGGAGAAAACGGTAAAAAGTATTTGTTACAGGGTAAAAATCGTCCTGTTTAGTCTTTCTTTTGTAGTAGGTTTTAGTTCTTCGAGAACTCAGTGTAGGGTGTATCTACGATAGGAGAGGTGTACCGTTGCGGACTGTGAATCAATCACTTATGGTGCGCCCCTATCACGACTCACATTGCAAGGGCTATTCTAACGTGCCACCTTTTGCAACACTCTCCTAAGAGGACTTTCTGGAGGGGTAACTAGTTATATGTTCAGGAGCATGACTTCTTTATCAGTTTCCAGAAAAATGTCCTGCTGCGTGTTTTGCAATTCACCCTTTATGTCTTCGGCAAGCTTTTTTCCGGTCTCGACAAATAACTCAATAGCTTCTTTTTTGTCAATTACCGTTGGCATTTGCATAATCAGAGATAAACCAGGTACGGTTTTATCCACTAAGTCAGTCTCCTTGAGTGTCCACGGGGAAACTCCGTTGGCAACACTGAAGAGGCTTTTATCGTCTTCAACGAAATAGTGGTAGATATCATTAACGCCCATTTTTAGGTCATTTGCTGCCATGGCAGCGATAATTTTATTGCCATCAAGTAATTGGGAAGAGGGGGATGCGATAAAGAGCACATACTGATTTTTACTGGCGGCAGAGTTTATTTGTTGAGGGCTTTTCCCCTGTTGAAGACTCTTTCCTCGTTGAACATTCTTTTTATCAAATGAAGGGTTGATAACAGGTTTCCCTGTTCCCTGTGCTGGAAAATCGGCTTTAACGGAAGATAACTCTTCACCCGTTGAGTCGGTATATTTTGGTATTTTAATAGTTTTACGGGATTGTTTAACAGGCGACTGATTATACAGACGGCTCATTATAAAAAGACCGAGTAGAACGATAATTCCAATAAAAGTGATAAATAGACTAACTAAATCCATGGCGGTTATCCTTTTGACATCTCCGCTGCATCAGAGACATTAACGGAAACGGTGCGTGAAACACCCAATTCGCGCATGGTAACACCAATCAGGTTTTCCGCAACTTCCATGGTGGTTTTGTTATGCGTGATAAAAATAAACTGGATGCGTTCCGACATATGTTTGACTAGCTCGGCAAAGCGTCTCACATTGGCTGCATCGAGTGGGGCATCAACCTCATCAAGCATACAGAAAGGAGCAGGGTTTAGCTCGAAGATGGCAAAGACTAGAGCTGCCGCAGTCAGCGCTTTTTCACCACCTGACATCAGATGAATATTGCTGATTCTCTTCCCAGGCGGTCTAGCCATAATAATAATACCCGTGGTCAGCAAGTCGCTATCGGTCATTTCCAGATAGGCTTTACCACCGCCAAACAAACGCGGGAACATCTCGCCAATACGACTGTTTACTTTGTCGAAGGTATCTTTAAACAGGCCTCTTGTGTCTTTATCAATCTTGGCGATGGCAGTTTCTAGTGTGTCCAGCGCTTCGTTTAAATCATCGTTTTGTTGATCGAGATATGTTTTACGTTCTGATTCTTGTTCGAACTCTTCAATGGCTGCCAGATTGATCGCGCCCAGCCGTTGTATTTTTCCTTTTATCCCATCAAGTTGTTGTTGATGCGTACTAACATCGGCATCAGCTACAAGATCCTTTTCAATATCTTCAAGTTCATAGTCGTTTTCTGAAAACTGTTCCAGTAATGTTTTCATGCGTACTGATGATTCTTGCCAGCCGAGTTTCATCGTCTCCAGCACATTGCGAACATTTTCTACCGCGTGCTCATGACTAACACGCTGTTCATTGAGTGTACGAATTTGATGGTCGATAGCTTGCAATTCAGTACGCGCAAGCTTCAGTTGTTCTTCACTTTCCGCGCGCTGTTGTAAGTGTTTTTCAAGCTGTTGGCTATGATCTTCTGTCGGTGTTTGTGTTTGTAGTAGCTCTTCTTGCAACTGTTCTCGTCTACCGGATAATGTCTGTAATCGTTCTGTAGCGCGTGCTATGTGTTGCTGTGCCTGAGTGAGCGTTTGCTTTAATGATTCTAGCTGGTGTTGAAGTTGTTGTTGCTGTGCCTGGGTTTCCAGCATTTGCTGGCGAGTTGCCTTAGCCTTTTCGCTATATTCTGTTTGTTGTTGCTGTAGGGATGCTTTTTCGATGGATAGCTTTTCAACTAATGTAACCGCAGCGTTTCTTTTTTCCGTGGCAGTGATGTGTTCTTCTTCCAGTGTTTCTATAGATTGCTGTACTTCTTCTTTTTCGGTACTGCTTTGTTGCTGTTGTAAGCGTGTTTGTTCTACACGTTGCAGGGTAGAATTAACCGCGCTCTCAAGCTGTGATTGTTTACGGTGCAGTTCGTTATGCAGATTTTGAAAGTTTGAGCGTTGCTCATTTAGTGCTTTGCGATTAGCTCTGTTGTTTTCCAGAGTTTGCGTGGTCTGTTCGAGTTCTTTATCCACCGTGTGTAGATCGTGGGTTAATGCAGAGATTTCTTTCTTACGGCTTAAAACACCTTCTTCGCCATTATTTGAAGATGAAGATAAAGCGCGTAACCAGTTTCTGCCTAGCCAGATACCTTCTTTACAAATAATAGATTCGTTATCGGCTAATTGGTGACGGGCTGAGAAGGCTTGTTGCAAGTTATCCGCATGGAATATGCCGGATAATAAAGAAACAATACTCGGTGGTGGATTGCTTACCTTGCTGAGCAATAAATGTGAGTCTTTATTAGTACTATTCGAACTACCTTTGTCGTCACTGAAAAAAGACAGTGAAATACCAGAGGGCAGATCATTAAGCGATGCAGCTAATGCATCAAGTTTATCAACTTTAATGGATTCAATATTGCTACCCAGTACCGTTTCAAGCGCCTTTTCCCAACCACTATCAATCTGTAGTGACTCAGCCAGTCGCTTGTTATTATCAAGCCCTTGTTGGCTGAGCCACTGATTTGTTTTGTGTTTATCCTTGCCAAGCCCAGCTTGTTGCAGAGCATTAAGCGAAGCCAGCCTGCCGGTTAACGATTGTTGTTCAGAACGTAATGTATTTTCTGTCGATTGTAATTCACGAATTTCAGTATCAAGCGTTTCAGCGTTTTTATTAGCATTGTCCAAATCGCTTGTGGCTGCGGAGTAATCTGTTTCAACACTAAGCAAATCAGTTTTATGTGTTTCAACGGTAGCTAACAAATGTTCAATATTTAGACCTTGATCGGCAGTCGCAAGACGCTCAAGGCGTTGTTTATGCTGTTGAACCTGACGTTCGAGTTGTTCCATCTTCGCGCGTTCTATTTGCGCCTGCTGAGTAGGCTCGGCAATAGACTCTTGAAGTTTTGTCCATTTGTCTTGCCATTCGGATAAAGCAAAATCAGCTTCTTCAAACAACTGCTTTTTTTCTTCCAGTTGTTGATTAAGGTTTTCCAGAAGTTGGCTATTGCTTTCTATTTCACGCTGGCTAAATGTCTCAGTCGCCTGATCTTCTGACAAATGTTTTTGACTGGTTTCCAGTTCTTGCTCTATATGCGAGAACTGCTGATCAAAGCGAGCTTTAGCTTCTTGCTGGTGTTTAATGGTTTGTTCAATGCGTGATATCTCAGCACCGATCTTGTAGAACTCACCCTGAATAACATTTTGCTTATCATTAGCTTCAGTGTGCAGACTGCGTTGCTCCTCAATAGATTTTTCTGCTTCACGCAGGTTAGCTATTTTTTCTTGTTGGAGAATACCTTGTTGAGCAATTTCAGTTTCTTGTAATTCAACCTGTTTGCGTATTTCTTGTAGTCGCAATACCAACAGTTCGGCTTCAAGCAGACGTTCGGTATTCTTATGGTTTTTATAGCGTTCTGCGGCATTCGCCTGTCGTTTTAATTGCGCTAGGTGTTTATCAATCTCTTCACGCAAATCACTAAGTCTGTCTAGGTTTTCTCTGGTGTGGCGGATACGGGTTTCAGTTTCACGACGACGTTGACGATATTTAGAAATACCCGCCGCTTCTTCAAGATAGACCCGTAACTCTTCAGGTTTGGCTTCAATTAATCTAGAGATCATCCCTTGTTCGATAATGGCATAACTGCGCGGGCCAAGGCCTGTGCCGAGGAAAATATCGGTAATATCACGCCGCCGACATTTAGAACCATTGAGGAAGTATTTTGATGAACCTTCACGCGTGACCAGACGTTTGATCGCTATTTCTGCAAACTTTGCAAATTCACCTCCTAGCGAAGCATCAGTATTGTCAAACACCAGTTCCACGGCGGCCTGTCCCACGGGTTTGCGCGATGCAGAACCATTGAAGATAACATCTTCCATAGAGCTACCGCGCAAGTGCTTGGCACTACTTTCGCCCATAACCCAGCGCACCGCATCAATCACATTAGATTTGCCACAGCCGTTTGGCCCGACAATACCTGTCAGATTGCTGCGTAGATCAATAGTAGTAGGGTCAACGAAGGATTTAAATCCAGCGAGTTTGATTTTGCTGAGTCGCACTTATGTGGTGTTTCCAGTTTCTAGGGTTCGTGTTGGGAGCTAATGATATACAAATTTACAATGCTTTTATAGCACAGTGGCAATGTAACCAATGATGGTGTTATGAGGCAACATAAAATGCGATACAATGAACCATACTTAAGATATAAAAGGATATTAGATTAATGAGTACTTCACCTACAAAAGACTTGGAAACCTTTCCAAACCCCCAACAGGATGTGGATTATACCATTCGAATTACCCTTCCCGAATTCACTTGCTTATGCCCGATGACAGGACAGCCTGATTTTGCTGAATTACGGCTGGAATACGTCCCTGATGAACTATGCGTAGAGCTTAAATCGCTGAAACTTTATATCTGGGCATTTCGTGAAGAGGGTGCTTTCCATGAAGCGGTTACCAACGAAATATTAGCGGATTTGGTGAGTGCGTTAAAGCCTCGTTTTATGCGCTTAACCGCTGAGTTTAATGTGCGAGGAGGGGTTTATACGACCGTTGTTGCAGAGCATCAAAAAATGGGCTGGATTGCTCCCCAGAAGGTTGAACTACCATAATAAAGGGGACGCTACTAGGCTGTCGAAATTAGCTTTATGAAATAATATTATTCCTTAAATTCAACAACATAAAATAATTTATGATTATAAAGCCACCAGAAAAGCATGTCGTAGAACAACTATTATCCTATTCTCTAATAAACAATCAATAACTTAGAGAAGTTTAATAGTTGCTTTTCAGTCTTCTCCCCTTTAAAAAATGCTATCACTTTATGGATTATCAATAAGTAATCAGGCATACTTAATGTTTTATATTAAAACACCCCTATTCCTCTAATCAACAGGGATGACATGCTCCAAAAATCGAAAATAATACAAAG
>CAZDMX010000074.1:0-5814 GCA_964506085.1 uncultured Thiothrix sp.
TAACTGCTCCATGCGTTACCCTACCTCCTGTGTCCATACAGTCGTCACCCGCAACAAAAGCATCACTTTTAATCACCCCCAGAGCCATTTGGACTTAATCAAGGGATTCCTAAGTCAATACCATTGCTGACTACTTCTATTTCTCAAGTTGGGTAACATCTCTAATTGCACCGCGTGAAGCTGAGGTAGACATTGCGGCATAGGCTTTAAGGGCTGGTGTGACATTTCTTACGCGCTGTTCAATGGGCTTCCACCCCGCCACACCTTTTGCGTTCATAGCATCACGTCGTTCATCCATCTCCGTCTTAGTAATTCGTATATCAATTGTACGATTAGGGATATCAATATCAATCATATCGCCTTCTTGTACTAGAGCTATTGCACCACCTTCAGCTGCTTCGGGTGAGGCATGACCAATGGATAGACCTGATGTGCCACCAGAAAATCGACCATCAGTAATCAGCGCGCAGACTTTCCCCAGTCCTTTTGACTTGAGATAACTAGTGGGGTAGAGCATCTCTTGCATACCAGGACCGCCGCGAGGGCCTTCGTAACGAATGATGACCACATCGCCTGCTTTAATCTCATCAGCTAAAATAGCGGCTACTGCACTATCTTGAGATTCGAATAATCGCGCTACTCCACTAAAAACGAGGATGCTTTCATCAACACCCGCGGTTTTTACGATGCAGCCATCTTCTGCGATATTTCCGTATAGAACAGCAAGGCCTCCATCTAAAGAATAGGCATTTTCTAAATCACGAATACAACCATTTTTTCGATCAAGGTCCAGACTAGGCCAGCGTTTATTTTGGCTAAAAGCCTCTACTGTACGGACATTACCAGGGCCAGCTAAGTAGAAGGTTTTTACTTTTTCAGAAGGATTACGGTTGATATCCCATTGATCCAGCGCATCACCCATTGAATCAGTATGTACGGTATAACAATCACGGTTGATTAGTTCTGCTTTATCAAGCTCACCGAGTAAAGCCATTACTCCCCCCGCTCTATGTACATCTTCCATGTGATAGAGCTGAGTTGCAGGTGCGACTTTGCTTAGATTGGGCGTGATGCGCGACAGTTCATTAATATGATCCATATTGAAACCGATACCACCTTCTTCTGCTGCTGCTAGTAAATGCAATACGGTATTGGTTGAGCCACCCATACAAATATCCAGCGTCATGGCATTTTGAAAAGCTTTAAAATTAGCTATTGAACGGGGTAGAGCGGTTTCATCATCTTGCTCATAATAGCGCTTAGTTAAAGCTACAATATGCCGCGCGGCTTCAAGGAATAGCTCTTTTCTATCAGCGTGAGTGGCTAGTAATGAGCCATTACCTGGTAGAGCAAGCCCAAGTGCTTCTGTCAAACAGTTCATAGAATTGGCAGTAAACATACCTGAACAAGAGCCACAGGTCGGACAGGCAGAACGTTCCATTTCCAGGACATCTTCATCGCTTTCATTAGGGTCAGCCGCCGAAACCATGGCATCAACCAGATCAAGCTTGACTATTTTTCCTTGAATGACACTTTTTCCCGATTCCATCGGGCCGCCAGAAATAAAGATAGTGGGGATATTCAAACGCATGGCAGCGTTGAGCATTCCAGGGGTGATTTTGTCACAGTTGGAGATGCAGATGAGTGCATCCGCACAATGTGCATTAACCATGTATTCAACAGAATCAGAAATAATTTCACGGGAAGGCAGGCTATAAAGCATACCGTCATGACCCATTGCAATTCCGTCATCAACAGCTATAGTATTGAATTCCTTAGCAACAGCCCCCGCTTTTTCAATCTCACGAGCAACCATTTGCCCCAAGTCTTTTAGGTGCACGTGTCCAGGCACAAATTGAGTAAAAGAATTAGCAATGGCTATAATGGGCTTATCAAAATCACCGTCTTGCATACCAGTGGCGCGCCACAGTGCACGTGCTCCAGCCATATTGCGACCATGGGTTGTAGTTCTTGAGCGATATTCAGGCATGATTGGTTTCCACGAATGAAGAGAATAGAGCCGTTATTGTAGCGTGCTTTGTGGTCTATGTAATGGGTAATCGTTTGTGTGTTTGCTTCATAGCATTGAACAGCCCTGCCCTGCTCTTCTTATAGCAACGCTTCTTTAAGCTTAGCCATATCAATCGCATCTAAATATTGCATCAGTGCCTTTTCATCCTTGAGATTTTCACCGACAACCTTAACCATGATTTGCCCAGCTAACAGTAAGGTTATTTCTACAGTATTAGCCTCTGTTTTTTTCATACCCTTAGACTTTTTATAACGAAACGGCTCTGTATTTTTATCACCAGCCAACATAGCTGGGTTACTTAGCATCATTGTCATCATGGGTAATAGGGGTGAATTAGCTAGTATTTCAATTTCAACACTTTCATTGTCACGTGAATAACTTCCCTTCATGCTTGTGCCACCACCCATCATTGCCATCGCCATCTGGTTGCCGCCACTGTCACTTGTGTCTTCTGCTTTCCAGCCTTCTAATGGCTCTGGTAAGAGTTTCTGATTTTGTTCACGTTTAAGCTTTTCCAACTGAGCAATGGCAAACTTTAATTCATCCACAGCTGTTCGATAGTCTTTGTCTTCATAGGCTGTCAAACCTAACTTAATTTGATCAGTAATTTCATCCGCCAGAGCGATTGAACTCATCAGAACAAGCGGAATGATTGCACCCTGTATTAGTTTTTTCATGGTACTTCCCTCTTTTTAGTAAATAACAGCGGAATGGAATGAAGTGAGTTCTCATTGATATCAAGGTAATGTACTAGACTTTGTACAGAATGCTCATGATGCATACATAGCTCAAGGAGAACATGGCGTTCTAAACGGCTTTCTATCCCGCAACCTCCACCCAGCATAATCAGATGAAAACCAGCGCACGTCAACCTAATAGCAACTTTATTATAGACAATACAGGCAATCTCGTTGTTAAGAAGGTTGGGTTTATTTTATCTTGAAAATATTTAGCCCATCTATTCACCTCAATTGGCGTTAGGCAACAAAATTGTAATCTGTAGTCATAATGAATGTCACAGAAACGGGTGACTTGTAATGTGCCCAAATACAGTTCTGATTCGGCTATGAAGAAGTCGCTGTTACTTATTACCAGTTTATAACTCCAGCCGCGCTGAAGCGGTGAATGAGTGCCAGAGTTGAGCTATAAAAAATATTAATTGTGCTAATTCAAAGTTCCTACTGCGCTGAAGCGATAAATTGAGTTGCCAGTAATCATCTAAATATTTAAGTCAGAAATAGATTCACATACAAACTAAGTATGTAGTTTGATAGACTTATAGAGGATAGATAATCCTAAAAAACTCAGTTGAAACGTAGCGAGAATGACTAGAGTGCTGAAGATAAGGGATTTCTGGAAAATGTTGGCTTTATTCGTAGTCACTCTACGGGTGAAGTCAACATTTCCAGAAAACCCTTAGATTCAGTGCTATAGACATTCGCAGTAGTTTCAACTGAGTTTTTTAGGATAATCAAACTAAGTAGTTTCATGCTTAATGAGGTGTGTAAAATGAGTACCGCGAACGAAATACAGGCAGAAATAGAAGCTCTGCCACATCAAGAATATGTAAAGCTTGTAAGCTGGTTTAGTGAAAGAGATTGGAATATTTGGGACAAAGAGATAGAAAAAGATTCTAAGTCAGGGAAACTAGATTTCCTCATAAATGAAGCATTGGAAGAGAAATCGAGTGGTAAACTTAAGGAAATATAGTGCATAAAGCAACAGTACGTTTCTGGTCATGCTTTGATAAATTACCTGAACCGACTCAAAAACTAGCACGTAAGAATTATTCTCTACTTAAAGAAAACTTGAAGCACCCATCGTTACATTTTAAAAAAGTAGGCAAGTTTTGGTCGGCTAGAGTTGGTAGAAACTATCGGGCACTTGCCATTGAAGATGACGATGGCTTTATCTGGGTATGGATTGGAAGCCATGAAAACTACGAACAGCTCATTAAATAACATAGAACAGCAAAGATAATACTAGATTTACCATAGACTGTGCCCAAAATGCCTAACAACGACATTCGAAGGGATAAACTTACTAGAAGGTTGATTTAACTTAATATATGTTTGGTTAGTAAGTCGTAGGTCAGAGCTCAGTAGCTTCGAACCGTTTGCCTCAAATAGAACCTCAAGCAACTAATTCTAAGGCTTACTAAAAAGGAGGATAAAAAGTCCCCTCCACATAGATAGCGTTTCAGGTTATCCGTTGACAGAATTAACTCTTCTTAATCTCGGGTCGAGTTGTTTATATATCCGGCTTGTAATATGTGCCATACATTATATTTAATGAATGGGTTTTCAGCACTGTACAAGATCTGCTTGTATGTAGAGTAACGTGTTTAGATAATAGAATATTTTTTACGTTGATGATTCACACGCTCTCGCATGCTTTTTGCTGGGCGAAAAAGAGCTACTTTCTTTTCAGTAGTGAGAAGTTTTACGCCGGTTCTGGGGTTTCGGCTTTTTCTGGCAGCGCGCGCTCTTAGATTGTAACTTCCAAAACCTCTTATTTCGACTCTATCACCCTTCTCAAGTGAGCTCGATATCTGTTCTAAAAGCGTATTTACCGCTTTTTCTATTATTTTGGAATTAAGCTGTTGGTTTTCTCTGCTTAGGCGGCTAATAATTTCAGATTTATTCATAGTAGTAGTATAATTTGATTGACAAAAATGATGAATGAGTTGTGTAGTAATTAACAGTTTCGTTTATGTTTGTTGCATTAGCTTAAGAGTGCCTTTTAGAATCATTTCACTAAATTCTTTTTCAAGACTTTGTAGTTCTATAAACTGTCGAAATGAATTAATCTCTGCTTTTCCAGGGATCAGGTCTTTTCCACGTTTTAATTGTGCGAAATCTCGCACCGCCTCACAGGTAAAAAGTATTTCTTCAATTTCCATGTCTGAAAGCTTAAACCATTGTTGTATGAAGTAGATACGAATCATGGGTTCAGTTTTAATAAGTGAATTTCTGAAGCCTGAATGGATATATTTCAATTCAGCCAGTGAAACTATCTTTTCCCATGGTAGAATGTCATGCATATTATTGAGAAAATTAGTGTTTTTTATTTTTCTTAAGTGCGTAGTTACCTCAATTTCTGTACTTTCCTCTGATTTTTGTGCAGTAGGAAAATGATTATTTTGCTGTTTTTGCATAATTGTAAGTATTATTCACTGTCATTCAGAACACCCATAAGTAACTGTAGGTCGGATAAGTGAAGTCCATCTAAAATAAATGGTTAGCATAGAACCTGTCAGGTTGTGCCCTTATCCGACTTACAGAACTTACTTTGGCAATGCTGGCGATTTTTTAGATCGCTACCTTTCGTTATTAGCACTCGAATAAGTTAGGATTATTGATGTACTGTGCATTATATTATTCGATAAAAGACGGATTGATTAGTAAGACATCATTACCTTACGGTAATGAGCGTATTTAGCCTATTAACAATACCCTAGCGTTATGACAACAGAAGATCACAATGAAGCATTTAATGGATTGCTTTTAGAGCAGATAGAATTTCAGCTGGACGTCATTAACAGAAGTGCTGGTTTTAAGTCATCTCTCCAAATGCAAAACTTTTTGGGTTATATCGTACGTAAAACATTAGCGGGTCAGGAAGCGCTATTAAAACAATATACTATTGCAGTTGAAGCCTTAGGACAGCCAGAGGATTTTGATGCTGAAACTAATCCATTGATTCGTATTGAAGCAGGGAGATTACGTAAAAAGCTTGCTGATTATTATGAAGAAGAAGGAAGCAACGATTATTGTACAATT
>CAZDMX010000074.1:5843-8476 GCA_964506085.1 uncultured Thiothrix sp.
GAGAAAAATTTAACAGTCACCAGTGACGTTAACGAAGCTATAGCAGATAATCAAACAGTCTCTAATGAATCTAATTCGGAATTACCTTCGCTAGATGAGTGGAAACAAAGTTGTGGGCCACGCCTACTGGTTTCTTGTTTTACTGATCAAACACAAGGAGAAGAAAGTTCTAAGCTACTTCACCATATCACTGACAATCTAGCGAATGTACTGAGCCGTTTTTTGTTATTTCGGCTGATTTCCGCAATCCCCCATGCTGATAAACAAATCTCTAGTTCTGTCATCGCCAGCTATCGGGATAATAATGAGGCAGACTATATTCTTACTGCGTATATTCATCACGTTGACGTTGGTCAATATCAACTGGTGTCGCAACTGATTGAAGCAAAAACACAGGAAATACTCTGGTCTAATAGCTATTCATTGTATGTTGACCAGCTAGAGCAGCAGCACGAAAAAATTTGTAATAGTATTTCTGCAGCAGTGATCGATTTACTACAAGGTGTGATACATGTGCACTGGGCTAGAAAGTTGTTACGCAATGACTGGGATTCTATAGATAGCCGCTATCGAGTGCTTGCCTTTTATCGTCATTACTCCGACAACCTGAACAATGAAAGTTTCGAAGTTGCTGTCAATGCATGCTTGGATGCGATAGATAAGGATCCAGACGATGTAATAGCCCATATTATTTTTTGCGAATATTGTCGGCAAGAACATGTTTATGCACATGGGGTTATCACTGATCCTCTGGAAAAGGGTTTGAAAAGTGGACAACAGGCCATTAGATTGAAACCAGACTCACACGAGTCTCATTATGTGCTGGGACAAATCTGGTTTCATCTGCGTAACTATCAACTTTGTATGCTCGCTTTTGAGCAATCCAGAAGGTTAAGTCACCATAACCCACAGACTACATTTGGTTATGCTTTTCATCTTTTCTTTATGGAAAAGTGGGATGAAGCCATGTCTTTGGTAGATAAAGTGATGGCCACCAAATCATTTTTCCCTGACTGGTATCATACGCTTCCTTTTCTAAACCTTTATCGGCTGGGTGAATATGAAGAAGCTTTACTTCACGCGCATCAGATTGTTTCACCAGGAGTGTTTTGGGGGCCACTGTCCAGAGCAGCTGTTTATGGGCAATTGAATAAACCGGATCTTGCTAAACAAGAGTGTGATGAGTTACTCGGAAGATATCCAGACTTCGGGAAAAATGGGCTAAGCATGCTTAAGCGTTATCTTAGTAGTCAGCTTCTATTTGATGCTGTTCATGAGGGTCTTGTGAAGGCCGGCATACAGTTTGAATCTATGGAGTAGCATCCTTCGACAGGCATCCTTCGACAGGCTCAGGATGAACGAACGGTGAGATGGTGTTGCTAGTCATTCAAAAACACTCAGGTTAAGAGTCAGTCAGCCCTGAAGTAAAACCTCTTCTTTCAACAAGGTTTCAAATAACTGTTTATTTATTTCGTTCTGCTGATATTCCCTTATTGTAGCTTCTGGATATTGATAGTTTCCACATATGAATTTGATAGCATCTTTAGTATCAATAGGCCATTTAGAGCATTCACCATCAATAAAAAGAGAGATAAGCTCAGGATGTTCTATCCAGGCGATGCGTCTATTGGGACTGCGGAAATAGTCAGTAGAAGTTTCATTTATTTCACTACTCACATATTCTTCTTGATCGGTACTCTTTGGAGTCGTGAGGTAGCAGCCTAGCCAGTCATTAAAAGTATCATCATTGCCGTTGACTGCTTGAAGAAGGTGATTTTTGAGTGCGTTAATATCTTCCGGCTCAATCTTTCCGGAATAGACTTGAGGTTTTCTTCCTTTATCATTGTAACGCTTAGAAATTTTATCATTTTTTGACAAGTGATATAGCCAGGATTCAAGCATCTCTTGCTGGCTTGGTGAGCGAAAACCTACCGAATAGGTCATACAATCATTTTGTGCCACACCGTAATGAGCTAGGTTTGGGGGTAGATATAACATATCTCCCGCGTCGAGAATCCACTCTTGCTGGCTATTAAAATCGGCAAGTATGTCTAGTTGAGCATTAGGTAAGGTATGTGTTTTATCAGCAGATAAATCCAGCATCCAGTGCCGTTTCCCCTTAGCTTGAATAAGAAACACATCATATTCATCAATATGAGGGCCTACCGAGCCACCTTCAGGAGCGTAACTAATCATCAAATCGTCGATACGCCAATCCGGTATAAAACGAAAGTTTTCCAATAGTTTCAGAAGCTCTGGATAGTAGCCTTCCAGATCATTAACTAATAAAGTCCATTGCTTTTCGGGCAAGGAGAGAAAATGTGCTGCTTCGAGCGGAGATTGAATAACCTGCCAGGGTTTATTGTTATCAAGATTATCAAGTCCTTTTTCTATAATAAGACGGGCAGGAGCATCAGTATCACAGCACAACCCTGCAAGTTCTTCAGCAGAAAAAGGTGGTGTTATATTAGCAAAAGCGTTACGAACCAACAGCGGTTTTTGCTGCCAATATTCATCCAGAAACTGTTTGTGGGTAAGACCACCAAGTAGATTGTTGCTTTCCACTTTCTCATAACTCCATGTAAATACTAAGGACTCAAGATTAAATAACTTACGAAACTTAATTTGCTTTT
>CAZDMX010000075.1:0-8404 GCA_964506085.1 uncultured Thiothrix sp.
ATCCAGAAAAGGTTTGGAAGAACGTCTTGATATGTTACTGGATCGACAAAATGAAGACTTTGCAGCGCAACGTAAGCCTTATGATGAGCGTTTGCAAATTGAGCTGGATGTTATTATCGGCATGGGTTTTCCGGGTTACTTTCTGATTGTTGCCGACTTTATTGAATGGGCTAAAAACAATGATATTCCAGTGGGGCCGGGTCGTGGATCGGGTGCAGGTTCGCTAGTGGCATATGCGTTGAAAATTACCGATCTTGATCCGCTGGAATATGATCTACTATTTGAGCGTTTTCTAAACCCTGAACGTATTTCCATGCCCGACTTTGATATCGACTTTTGTATGGATAACCGTGACAAGGTGATTGACTATGTCGCGCGTAACTACGGTCGTGAAAAAGTTTCGCAGATTATCACTCATGGTTCAATGGCCGCTAAAGGCGTTATTCGTGACGTGGGACGCGTACTGGGCCATCCCTATGGTTTTGTAGATCGCATTGCCAAGCTGATTCCCATGGATTTAGGTATTACCTTGACTAAAGCACTAGTGGAGTCTGAAGACCTAAAAGGTTTGTATGACAGAGATGAGGAAGTACAAGGTTTGATGAATCTAGCTTTGTCGCTGGAAGGCTTGACCCGAAACACAGGTAAACACGCTGGAGGAGTCTTAATTTCTCCCAGTTTGATCACGGATTTCTCGCCTATTTATTGTGATGCTGATGGCTCAAATATGGTCTCGCAATATGACATGCATGATGTTGAAGCAGTGGGTCTGGTTAAGTTTGATTTTCTTGGGCTGCGGAACTTAACCATTATTGATTGGGCTTTAAAAATCGTTAATGCGAGACGTGAAAAGCTCGGTAAAGAGCTGATTGATATTAGCAAAATCGACTTGTCGGATAGACCTACTTTTGATTTACTGCAAGCCTGCCAAACTACTGCGATATTCCAGTTAGAATCTCGTGGCATGAAGGATTTAATCAAGCGCCTTCAACCGGACGTTTTTGAAGATATTATCGCACTTGTGGCTTTGTATCGCCCTGGGCCGTTAGGATCAGGCATGGTAGATGACTTTGTGAATCGTAAAGCAGGTCGTCAGAAAGTTGAATACCCACACCCTGATCTGGAATCCATTTTAAAACCGACCTATGGAGTTATTCTCTATCAGGAACAGGTTATGCAAATTGCTCAGGTACTAGCAAGTTATACGCTGGGTGGCGCAGACATGTTGCGTCGTGCAATGGGTAAGAAAAAGCCGGAAGAAATGGCTAAACAGCGCTCTATTTTTATGGAAGGTGCACTTAAAAATGGAGTGGAAGAGGCAACAGCTACCCACATTTTTGACTTGATGGAAAAATTTGCGGGCTATGGGTTCAATAAATCTCACTCGGCTGCCTATGCTCTGGTTTCTTATCAGACTGCCTGGTTAAAAGCGCATTATCCGGCTGAGTTTATGGCAGCTGTATCGTCATCAGATATGGATACTACAGAAAAAGTAGTGATCTTTATTGATGATTGTAAACAGCAAAATCTGGTAGTTATCCCTCCCAATATTAATCTCTCACATTATAAGTTTACCGTTGATGAAAAAGGCAATGTGGTCTATGGCTTAGGCGCGGTTAAAGGGTCTGGTCAATCTGCGATTGATCTGATCGTTGAAAACCGCGAGAAAGAGGGTGATTTCACTTCATTTGTTGATTTCTGTAAGCGGGTAGTGTCGCAAAAAGTATCACGCAGAGTTTTAGAAACTATGATTAAATCGGGAGCTTTTGATGTGTTTGGTCAGTCGCGTCATAGCTTAATAGAGTTTTTGCCTAATGCTTGTCAGATAGCTGAGCAATACCACCGCGATCAAGCCCAGGGACAAGCAGATTTATTTGGTGGTGCGGTGAATATGGGTGGGCAAGAACCCGAAGTGCCAGAGCTCGGTGAGTGGCCAGATAGACAACGCTTGGCTGCTGAGAAAGAAGTATTGGGTATGTATCTGACCGGTCACCCACTGGATGAATACAACGATGAACTCAGACAACTAATTACACATAGTCTGGCAACCGTAGAAAGTATGGATATCATAGAAGGTGGTAAATTTAGCAAATTGCCCGTCATTCTTGGCGGTATTGTTGCGGCTGTCCGTGTACAGAATACCGATAATGGGAAACGTGCTTTTTTCACTTTGGATGATGGTAGTGGCTATATGGAAATAGCGGCATTCACGAATACCTTTGAAACCTTTGGACACTTAATCGTAAAAGACGAAATTGTCTTGGTTGAGGGAACATTAAGTACCGATATGCGTACCGGTTCCATTCGTCTGCGTGTTGAAGCTTTGCACGATATGAAAAGCGCAAGAAGTACCTTTGCTCGACGCTTGTTGATGTCGGTAGAAAAATCTCAGACAGGAAATGGTTTAGTTCCTGAACTAAAGCTAATACTACAAACTAAGCATGATACTCCTGATATAGGCAGACATTGTCCGGTGTTTGTTAATTACGTTACTGAAGATACTACGGCGCAGCTACGTTTGGGAGAAGCTTTTAAAGCGCCTGTGACTGATATTGAGCTGGCACAAATGAAAGCGCTGTTAGGTAAGGATAAAGTACATTTACAATATTGAAGAACAGGGTGTGATTAAAAGTGAAGTAAAGTAAAAGTCTCTTCCCAAATTGAAAAAGCCAAAATTTGTGTTGAGGGTGACGCAGGAACCCCAACAAAGTAAGTACCTTGATGTAATTGTGCAAGTACACATTTACAGCCCAATTATTGAAACCCTAATAAGACTATAGCACTAGAACAGCAAACAAAAAGGCCTTAACTGAATGGCAGTGATTTAGGCGAAGTAGGCTGCAGCTGTTCAGAAGAGTGTCTTCACGGTCTCTTCGGCAGGGCTGTTCAATGCTATGAAACTGTTCCTCACCCGCAACCTACCAATTACGACTTTGCGGCACTCTTCAAAGGGGAGAGGGTTTTTATTTCATTTAGCATTGAACAGCTCTGGTCTCTTCGGACTCAGCTTAACCACTTCACAGTCAAAATTACCATCGGCCAGCATAATGTTAAGTTTCTGTCCTTCATCAATTTGCGTTATTGAATGAACCACGTTTTCTGCTTGTCTGGTTATTGAATAGCCTCGTTGCAGGGTTGCTAACGGGCTAATAGTATTTAAATGTGTTGATAGAGCCTGAAGTTTTTCGGTGGATTGTTCCTGTTTCCGTCGCAGGGTTGTTGCTAACCTGCGTTGTAGATTGTCAATTAATGACTGTTGTTGAGACAGGTTGTGAGCAGGAGATTGCGCAATCAATCGTTGCTCCAGATGTTGAAGTTTTGTTTTACGCTGGGTTAGTTGTTGCGTAACGATTCGGTTTATTTGTATTTCATGATTGTCAAGCTGTTGTTTTTGTTGCTGGATTTTAGCTAAGCCACTTTGTTGTTTTAGACGTAGTTGCAAAGTAGCTAATTGCCCTTCCTTTATTTGTATGGCTTGTTTTACGCTTCTGTGTAAGTTGTTTTTTAAGATGAGGATATTATTTAATAATGTTTCCCTGTCTGGACTGATAAGCTCTGCTGCTGCCGAGGGTGTGGGCGCACGTTGATCGCTCACAAAATCAGCAATGGTGAAGTCTATTTCATGTCCAACACCACTGACGATGGGAGTTTTGGTCTGGTATATGGCTTGAGCAACTATTTCCTCATTAAAAGACCACAAATCCTCAATGGAGCCGCCTCCACGTACAAGTAACAGCACATCGCAATATTGATCGTGATCTGCTTGCAGGATAGCTTTTGCTATTTCCCCAGCGGCCTGTTTTCCCTGTACTGCAACTGGATAAATCCGTATTGGGATGTGCGGGCAGCGGCGGTTTAAAACCTGTATTACATCTTGTATAGCTGCACCTGTTGGCGAAGTAATGACCCCAATCCGTGTCGGGATATTAGGTAGGTTTTTTTTATGTAATGAGTCAAACAAGCCTTCCGCTTCAAGCTTCTTTTTTAAGGCTTCGAATTCTTTTTGTAACTGGCCTTCACCCGCGTCTTCCATGTGTTCAACAATAAGCTGAAATTCTCCACGAGCTTCGTATAAGCCAATTTTTACTCGAGCTAATACTTTTAGTCCATTCTCTGGATTGATTCTCAAGCGCATATTTTTATGCTTAAACATGGCGCAGCGGACTTGTGCTTTGCTGTCTTTAAGGGAAAAGTATAAGTGTCCTGATGATGGACGTGAAAGGTTGGATATTTCGCCTTCTACCCAGAGAAGAGGGAAGCCAGATTGCAGTAGTAGTGACACTTCTGCATTGAGTTCTGATACTTTTAATATACTGCGTGGGTTGTTGGGTAGATTGTTGGGTTGCATTAGCTTGAGCTGGACGAATTTAGGACATAAAACCTGTAAATAAAAAAAGGCCGAGTTAATAAACCCGGCCTTCTAACCATAAGTTGGTTGAGATTTAATCCTAAACTTTAGATTCTTGGGCCTGCATCCTTGTAGGTTTCAGCTTGCTTTTGAGCGTCTTGAGCTTGCTTAAGCGCTTTTTTAGCTAGTTTCATTGCTTTTCCTGCATCTTTTTCCTCGCTGGCTTTTTTCATGAACTTTCCAGTATCACGCCATTCATAGCCAAGTGATTTAGCCTTTTCATTGGCTGCTTTAGCTTCTTTTAAAACGGAAGCCAGATCATCGCCCGCCTGTACTGCTGTTGATGTAAAAGCCAGTAAAAGTGAAGCTAATAAGATCTTAAATTTCATTTAGAACTCCTTTGGTGGTAATAGTTATAATGGTATTGGGTGAAGCAGATGTAAATAATATATTTTTATCAGTTTACCCGTACAGGGTCAATCTTTATAATGACCGACTAATTTACTAATAGGGAAAGGCCATGAGAATTCTAGAAGAAGCATTGACGTTCGACGATGTACTACTAATACCAGCACATTCTACGGTCTTGCCTGCTGAAGTTAATCTCGCAACACGTATCACTCGTGACATCGAATTAAGTATTCCCTTGGTGTCGGCGGCGATGGATACAGTCACAGAATCAAGGCTTGCAATTGCACTTGCCCAAGAAGGTGGCATGGGTGTTATTCATAAAAACATGAGTATTGAAGCCCATGCTGATGAAGTGCGCAGAGTAAAGAAATTTGAAAGTGGTGTCATTGTTGATCCTATTACCGTTAGCTCAGATGTTACGGTGCAGGATGTATTGGATTTAACACATGCACACAGGATTTCTGGCGTACCCGTGGTTGATGGTGAGGATCTGGTGGGCATTGTGACATCGCGTGATTTGCGTTTTGAAACACAGATGGATGCACCGGTTACTTCGGTTATGACACATAAAGATAAGCTGGTTACGGTCAAAAAAGGGGCTTCAAAAGAGGAAGTAGAAGCACTTTTACATAAGCATCGCATAGAAAAGGTGTTAGTGGTTGATGATGATTTCCACCTTTATGGCTTGATCACAGTTAAAGACATTCAAAAATCCACGGATTTCCCTTTAGCAAGTAAAGATAGCAGTGGGAGTTTGATTGTTGCTGCGGCAGTGGGAACGGGTCATGGAACAGAAGATCGGGTTGCAGCTTTGGTTGCAGCAGGTGTTGATGTGATTGTAGTAGATACTGCGCACGGTCATTCACAAGGCGTATTGGATCGTGTTACTTGGGTTAAAAAAAGCTATCCTGATGTGCAGATTATTGGTGGCAATATTGCAACTGCTGATGCGGCTAGAGATTTGGTCGCAGCGGGTGCAGATGCGGTTAAGGTTGGTATTGGCCCTGGCTCTATCTGTACTACGCGTATTGTTGCTGGAGTAGGCGTTCCACAAATTAGCGCCATTATGAACGTAGCAAAAGAACTAGAAAAAACAGGTGTGCCCTTTATTGCTGATGGGGGTGTGCGTTATTCAGGTGACGTGTCAAAGGCATTGGCTTCGGGGGCTTATACGGTGATGATGGGTAGTATGTTGGCAGGTACTGATGAGTCGCCTGGTGACGTTGAAATCTATCAGGGACGTTCTTACAAGTCTTATAGGGGCATGGGTTCTTTGGGAGCTATGGCTAAAGGCTCAAGTGATCGTTATTTCCAGTCAGAAAATGCCGCAGACAAGCTAGTGCCAGAAGGGATAGAAGGACGTGTTCCCTACAAAGGCGCATTGTCACCTATTATCCATCAAATTCTAGGTGGTTTACGTTCTACAATGGGATATGTGGGGTGTGAGGATTTACAAGCGTTGCGAACCGATGCCAAATTTGTGAGGATTTCGAATGCAGGAATGGCTGAATCGCATGTTCATGACGTGACGATTACAAAAGAAGCACCTAACTATAGGGTTTGAGATCTGATTTTTCGGGTTCCCAAATTCCTATTTGGGAACCCAGTGATGTGTGGTGTAACTACATCCCAAATATTACTCCTTCTTTATTTTCTTCATCTTCTTCAGTCTCAATGGGAGTGAGCTCCAATCCTTTAAATGCATTATTGGCTTCTTTACCTTTCATGTTGCCAATGGGGTTTTCATCAAGATTGATTTTCACCTGAAGATTGTTGGGTGAGTCTGCATTTTTGAGTGCTTCTTCAAGGCTAATTCTGCCTTCTTTATATAATCGGTAAATATGACTGTCGAAGGTTTGCATACCTTGCTGTTCTGACTTTTCCATAACTTCTTTAATGCCAGAAATATCACCTTTTTTTACCAAGTCTTTAATAATTTGTGTTCCTAACAGTATTTCGATAGCGGCGACACGTTTTCCGTCTATGGTAGGTATCAAGCGTTGAGAGATAAAGGCTTTCAGGTTCAAGGAAAGATCTAACAGTAATTGTTGATGGCGCTCTTCAGGGAAGAAATTGATAATACGATCAAGCGCCTGGTTTGAGTTGTTTGCATGTAAAGTAGAGAGACAAAGGTGACCCGTCTCGGCAAAAGCAAGAGCGTGTTCCATCGTGTCTTGGGCACGAATCTCACCAATCAGAATAACATCGGGTGCTTGTCGCAGAGTATTTTTCAACGCCTCTTCATAGGAGTCCGTATCTACACCTACTTCCCTTTGGTTTACTAGTGATTTTTTATGCGGGTGAACATATTCAATAGGGTCTTCAATGGTAATAATATGTCCAGAAGTTGTTCTATTTCTATGGTCGATTAGTGCAGCTAACGAGGTGGATTTACCAGAACCTGTACCGCCAACAAACAGTACTAGCCCATTCTTTTCCATAATTACTTTTTGCAAGATAGGAGGTAAACCAAGGTCGTCTATATGAGGAATTTCTACTTTAATGTTTCGGATAACCATGGCAACACAGTTACGTTGCTGGAAAATATTGATTCTGAATCTGCCGATGCCTTCTTTGGAAATCGCAAGATTCATTTCCGGGCTTTTCTCAAACGCAGCCTGTTGCTCTGCATCCATTAACTCATTGGCAATTTCTTTCAGATAACTTTGCGTTAACTTCTTGTCCTCCAAAGGCTTCAATGTACCTTGGAATTTTGCACACGGCGGCGCATCGACTGTGAGATATAAATCAGAGCCGTCGTTATTGACGAGTGTTTTTAGATAGTCATTGAATTCCATGATACTTTCCCCTTATTAGACTAGTTAGCGTCCAGAAAGCACAAAAACTCCCTCTCCTCTACTTAGGAGGTTGTTGTAAAAGTAGATTAAGTAGGTTGCGGGTGTGAGGAACGAACCCCAACGTGACAAGCTTTGTTGGGGTTCCTACGTCACTCACAACCTACCAATTACGACTTTTGCGACACCTCCTGCTTTATGGAGAGGGAACTGTTTCTGTACGCTAACTAGACTAATTGTTTCCTCGCTGAGGATAACTGTCGCAGCTTCATTGACCTATTTTTATCAGACAATGTGCATCCGTTATTTATTTGTCGAACGTATATAGAACAACTGCGCAGTTAATCATTTTAAAAAAATATTAACGAGGAAATAATTATGAAACACTTACAAACAACTTTATTAACGGCAATCATATTTGCCTTTGGATCGCTTAGTGCAAATGCGTCATTTGTTGATGTGGATGCCATACTAGCGGCTGTTGATGGTGAAGCTGAAGTTACTGATACGCAGGTTATGGATGCTAAAAGAGTTAACTTTGATATTTCGGCTGATGATATGAGTGCTGCCGATTTTTGGGCGCCTGAAAATGCGGGAATACTAGACGATACTTATTATTAATGGTGTGATCTACACTTCAGACTCCAATGTGAGGGTGGCAACTTATTAGCTACCCTCAACAGTTGTCCTCAAATTTCAGGAAATTAATATCATGGCACAACGAATTTTAATCGCCACTTTACTCAGTTTATTTATTTCAGGATGCAGTGGAAATATAACGAGTTTTTCTACAGATAAAATTTTAGATGATATCGATGGTACGTCCAATCTTGCCAACGATCCGGACTCT
>CAZDMX010000076.1:0-8365 GCA_964506085.1 uncultured Thiothrix sp.
AATAAAGCAGGGGTGTATTGAAGAAAGTGATCACACTCACCTAGTTGAAGTAGAACAAGTTGCAACGGGTGAACGCGAGAACAGCCGTATATTAAAAACTATGGGTATCCCTGAAAATAAAGAATCTGCACACACATTGCTCTTGAAACTAGGCTATTGGCAGCAAGAGTACAACCCCTGGCCACGTCGCTTGGGTATTACTATGAACAACCCTGAACTTGCAATTCCTGAAGCTTTAGATTGCGAACGCCGTGATTTACGACATTTAAAAGCCTGGGCAATTGACGATGTTGGTAATCAAGATCCAGATGATGCAATCTCACTTGAAGGAAATCGTTTGTGGGTGCATATTGCCGATGTTTCATCACTCGTCACCCCTGACTCGGAACTTGATATTGAAGCGCGTTCTCGTGGCACTAATCTCTATTTGCCTGATCAAGTTATTCACATGTTGCCAACTGGAATCACAGAACAACTCGGTTTAGGACTGCAACAGGAAAGCCATGCGCTAACCATCAGCTTTATTATCACGGAAAAAGGTGAACTAGAAGATATAGAAGTATGTTTTTCTTTACTCAAGGTTACGCGAACAACCTATGGTGAGGCTGATGCGGAATTAGAGAGTACGTTTGCTGATTTAAAAGCGGTGACTGGTCGATACCATCAACGTCGCATTGATAACAACGCTGCCATGCTGGACTTCCCCGAAGTTAATATACAGGTAAAATAGGGGAATATATCCATACATTCATACGGAAAAAGTGGCAGCAGACAACTCGTGACAGAAGCTATGCTGGCAGCAGGCGAAGCCGTTTCCATTTTTGCTACTGAAAACAATATTCCCATCCCCTATGCCTATCAACCAGAACCAGCCGAGATTCAGCAACCGCAAAAACTATCCGAGCATTATGCTTATCGACGTTGTTTTAAGGCCTCACGCCATGCGACGGAGCCAGCAGCTCATTTTGGTCTTGGCCTGCCGTCCTATACACGCGTAACCAGCCCAATGAGGCGTTATCTTGACTTAATCGTACATCAACAACTGAGAGCATTTATAACAAAACAGCCTTTGCTAGAACATGAAGCACTGGTAGAGCGTATTGGCTTGGCAGATGAAGGCTCTTTTGCCGCACGAAAGGCAGAACGGTTCTCAAACCAACACTGGAAATTGTTGTACTTAAGGCAACAAAGTCAGCAAGAGAAATGGCAAGGCGAAGCGATTGTTGTCATGCAAGAAGAGCGTAGAACATGCGTTATCTTACCGGAGATAGCATTAGAGCCAAAATTGCGCCGAGAAAAAGATATTGACCTGGATACCTCAATAACCGTTGAGTTACAATCCGTGAATATTCCTGATTTGTTGGCAAATTTTCGAATAATTTAATACAGAAGGGATATGCATCAAAAGCTGTTATATTATTTGCAAGTAAGTCTCGTTTACTCCTGAGTTTTTTAGGTTAAAACCTAATAGGGTCTAATATCGAGTCAACATTAGCCAAGTCAGGATCAGGCTCTGGATAATCTAAGGTATAATGTAAGCCCCGACTTTCATGGCGCTGTAGTGCGGATTGTATGATCAAGTCGGCAACAATAGCTAGGTTTCGAAGCTCAATCAGATCACCAGTTACTCTGAAGTTTGAGTAATATTCATCAATTTCAGAGAGTAGTAATTTCATACGGTTATGAGCGCGTTCTAGTCGTTTTGTTGTCCTTACTATGCCCACGTAGTCCCACATAAAACGTCTGACTTCATCCCAGTTATGATTAATCACTACGCGCTCGTCTGAGTCGGTAACACGGCTCTCATCCCAATCTGGAATTTTAGCGTGAATGACAGGTTCATCACTACGTTTAATGATGTCTTTACTGACAGCATGACCAAAAACTATACACTCAAGTAGAGAGTTGCTAGCCATGCGGTTAGCCCCATGTAGCCCGGTGAAAGATGCTTCCCCTATGCAATATAAATTATCGACATCAGTACGCCCATCTAAATCTGTCAGTATTCCACCGCAGGTATAATGTGCGGCTGGAACAACAGGTACTGGCTCTTTCGACATGTCATAACCAAATTGTAGACAGTTTTTATAGACATTTGGGAAGTGCTCAAGAATAAATTCTTTAGAACGATGGCTAATATCCAGAAAAACTGAGTCAATGCCACGTTTTTTCATTTCATTATCAATTGCACGAGCAACAATATCTCTGGGCGCAAGTTCTGCACGTGGATCATAATTCTGCATGAAACGCGTACCATCAGGTAGTCGTAATTTGCCACCTTCACCGCGTACTGCCTCGGTAATAAGGCTGGATTTCGCATGTGGATGATATAAACAAGTTGGATGGAACTGCATAAATTCCATATTGGCTACTCGACAACCTGCACGCCAACCCATGGCGATACCGTCACCGCTTGAACCATCCGGGTTGCTGGTATAAAGATAAACTTTGCTGCTGCCGCCACTGGCAATAACACTCTGTTGTGCTGAGAATGTTCTTATTTTGTTATTCTTCCTGTCAAGTACATAAGCCCCCAGACAATGATTCCCCCTAAGACCCAAGCGACGTGTAGTGATAAAATCAATAGCAATATGGTATTCAAAGAGTTCAATGTTGGTTTTGCTTCTGGCAACATCTAGCAAGGTCGTTTCAATAGCTCGCCCGCTTGCATCAGCGGCATGTGCAATACGTCTGTGGCTATGTCCGCCTTCGCGAGTGAGATGCAATTGGCTACCACCATTTGCTGATTTTTCACGAGTAAAAGGCACTCCTATTTGATCTAGCCAACGAATGGCATCTGGCCCACTTTCGACCACAAAGCGAACCGTATCTTCACGACAAAGGCCAGCACCTGCATCTAAAGTATCCTGAATATGAGACTCTATTGAATCGGTTTTATCCAATACGGCTGAAATACCGCCTTGTGCATAGAAAGTACTACCTTCTGTGAGTTTTTGTTTACTGAGCACAGCAACTTTCATAGTAGCGGGTAAACTAAGCGCCAAGGTGAGCCCTGCTGCGCCGCTGCCAATTATAAGTACGTCATACATAGTGTTTATTTTTAGATGGATAGTTGGTTGTTACTGGTTGAATCTGATAAAAACAGGTAATATATTGCACTGATTTTACTAATTCTTCCAATGAAGCTTGATTTTAATTTCTTATAGGAACCTATTCTGAAGATTAGTAACAAATTATTTACGGTAAAAATGGAACTTTTTTAACCTTTTAGGTCTATTAATGATATCTGAAAGAGATAATGGTTTTTGCCCCGGTTCTATTGAGCCTGATTATTAAGGAGATGAGCCCATATGGGCACAAGCCAAACAGATATAGAACTAGTGCGGCGCGTACAAGCAGGTGAGAAACAAGCTTTTGATGTATTGGTTCTTAAATACCAGCAGAAAGTGGTGAATCTCGTCATGCGCTATGTTCGTGATCAACATATTGCCATGGATATTTCACAGGAAGCTTTTATTAAAGCCTATAAAGGACTTAAAAACTTTCGGGGTGATAGCGCTTTCTATACGTGGCTATATCGCATTGCAATTAATACGGCAAAGAATCATCTGGTAACGATGAGCCGACGATTGCCTACCAACGATATTGACCCGCAGGAAGCAGAGCAGTTCGAAAGCGCGGATGGATTGCATAGTAGAGCTAACCCTGAAAGTGAGATGCAAAAAGATGAGATTCATCAAGCAATCATTGAATCCATAGAAAGTTTACCCGATGATTTACGCACGGCAATAACTCTACGAGAAATCGAAGGCTTTAGCTATGAAGAAATCTCGGAAACAATGGATTGTCCGATTGGTACAGTACGTTCTAGAATTTTTCGTGCGAGAGAGTCTATTGAAGCAAAAATTGGGCCACTGATGAATTAGTGAGGTTTATAAGAGACCAAGGATATAAAATAAAAGTGGTGATAACAATTCCTTAGATGGAATTATATATTATATAAAATATAAGTTTAAACCCGTAACAGGGTAGAGCAGGCATAGAGATGAACAACAAGACAACAATAACTCAAACAGAATACTTATCTGCATTTTTGGACGATGAAGCTGGAACCTTTGAACAACGTCGAATACTGGATGAAATTCAAAAAGATAATAGCCTTCAACAAAAAGTTGCACATTATTCTCTGGTAGGTGAGGCAATGCGTAATGAAAATTCATGCGTAACCGTACAAGCTAATTTTCTGACGGCAATTCATGATCAGTTAGAAGATGAACCAGCGTATACAAAAGTATATGCTAAAAAGGCAGCCAATCAATCATCATGGTTACGTCCTATTTCTGGGATGGCACTCGCTGCGAGCTTAGCTGCTGTTGCCGTCGTGGCAATAAACCTGAATAATAAAGACGATATGCCATCAATGGCTGGAGTTGAAATGGTTGCTCAGCAAACTACTGATTCAATGAGGTCAACATCTTCAACCCTGTTGCATGCAAATAATGCTACAAGTGTAAAAGACAATACATTACAACCGCTCGTAGCTTCTCACACCCTTGACATTGCCTGGCGCAATCGCCTTAAGGGGTATGTGGATAGTCATACAAAATATGCATCAACTTCAGCCATAATGTCATCTGTGCGTGCAGCTAGTTATGTATCGAGCTTTTAGAAACATGGTTTATCATCCTTTTCGTAAATTTTTAAACATCGCTTTTGTTGCTATAACTTCATTCTCGTTTACTTCGGCTCACGCTAACGATGCTGTTATCTTGCTAAATCAAATGAATGAAGCCTTGCGCACACTGGAATATCAGGGAAAACTCGTTTATCTAAAGGGTGGAGAATTTTACAATTTGGCGATCCGCCACACCCTCGAAGATGGTGTTGCAAAAGAAGTAATCACTTCATTGGATGATAATGGTGATGAATATATCAGAGAATCAAATGCTTTTTCATTATCAGGTCTACCCAAGATAACGCCTAAAATGCAGGAAATATATTCGTTTGATTTGGGAGGGATGAGTAAGGTAGCGGGGCGACCTTGTCGTATTGTGTTGGCACGCCCTAAAGACAGGAAGCGATACTTGCAGAAATATTGTATCGATCTTGATCGTAGTGTATTACTGAAATACTCATTGATCAATCAGCATCATGAGCCAGTTGAACGATTCATGTTCACCGATTTCGACGTTATTTCAACAAAACACATTGTAGAAACACCCGTTGATGCTGAGTCGAACGTCGTTATATCTGATTCCATGGGGATATCTGGAGCAGGGGGTTCAGCAGATCAGTCTGTTCAGCCTAAAACTGCACAGATGCAGAAGATGACAAATTCATTGATCTCTTCTGAGTCCACCTCAATATTAGACGAGAGTGAAGATAACGACATAACAAAACTTTCTGCAAATGATTCAGCAAATGGTAATGAAACATCAGTGGTTAGTTCACCCGATAGCAGTTCGCCGGATAACTATAGTGAATGGTTCTTTGATACCTTACCCACTGGGTTTAATATTGTCTCTGCTGATAAAGTGAGAAATCCAGAGGGTGAAGACGAACAGATTATAATTAGTGATGGTTTAAGTTCTGTATCGGTTTTCATAAGTTCTGACAATACAGAAACTAAACAATATCAACCCATTCAATCTGGAGCGTTAAATATATTGTCTAAAGTGTATCAAGGTCATGCGATTACATTGGTGGGTGAGGTACCAGAATCCACATTGCACGATATATTTAAAAGGATAAAGAAAGCTACAATAGATAAATAAATCAATACAATGTCGTACTTAGGACTCAGGATTTAATAACTTCCGTAACTTTAACGTAGGATTTTTGTTTCAGATTGAATGCTATCAGGAGGCGCATAGTCATTCTACGCAACGATCTGATAGCATTCTAGCTGGGACAAAAAGACAAGTTAGAGTTCGGGAAGTTATTGAATCCTGAGTCCTTAATGTATATTTTGTATTAAAAACATCATCTAAGTTAAGCAGCAATTAAGTCAGTAGAGCCTAAACTTGAACTATAGGACTCTCTATTAATTCATGGATCAACGAATTATAGAGGCTTACCTATAGACATTATTCAGGTTAGGTGAAACCTTACACGGATATCGTTATGAACATTAATACTAACAATGATAAAAAATGGGCTGAAGAGATGATTGAAGAATTAGCAGAGGTTAAATCTGTTGGGCAAGGGTATGCCGAGGTATTGCCAGAAGTAAGTGGGAGTTGCTCTAGCTGCACATCTAATTCTAGCTGTAGCTCCTCTTCGGGTAATTCAGGTAACGGTGATACGTTTAGTTTTTTTACTGGGGCTAAAGTGGCACGACGTACCGTTCGTGTACAAAACCCGGTATATGCAAAGCCTGGAGATACAGTTGTGGTAGGAGTCCGGTCTAATACCGTGTTAAAAAGCTCCATCCTAGCTTACCTGCTACCACTCATCACATTGATTGTTTTCGCAGCTCTTGGTGATATCCTCGCTTCAAGCTTTGCAATAAGTTCTGAAATAGGAAGTATATTAATGGGGTTATTTGGCTTGTATATAGGCTTTCAGATAATAGCGGGATTATTCAATAACCCTGTCATATCAAATGATTTTGAAGCAGTGATACTTAGGGTAGTTGAAGCGGAAGTTCATCCTGTTACATTCTCGCTTTCGACATAGGTTTTTTATCCCAACGGTAATACGTAATGCTACAAATTTACAGTTGATTTCTAACAAAATGACTGCATCTTAACAATTATTATATTTCTATTGATGAGCATCTACATGGCTAAACTGGTTATTTCATTTTTCATTAGCATACTTATAAGTATTGCTCCTCTACAACTTGTGAATGCAGTTGAATTGCCCAATTTCACTGAACTTGTTAAGAAGCAAAGCTCGGCTGTCGTTAATATAAGCACTACAATTAAGCCATCAGAGAATAAACGATCACCACACTCTATGCCTTTTCCAAAGGATGGTAATCACGAGTTTAATGATCTATTTCGTCATTTTTTTGATGACGAAAACCCTACCAACAAAGATACTAGCTCACTCGGTTCTGGTTTTATCCTTAGTTCAGATGGTTACATCCTAACTAATCACCATGTGGTATCAGATGCGAATGAAATTATTGTAAAACTAAGCGACCGTCGTGAGCTGGTTGCTGAATTAGTCGGTAGCGATGTGCGTAGCGACATCGCATTACTTAAAGTCGATGCTAAAGATTTGCCAACACTCACAACGGGGAAATCTAGTCAGCTTGAGGTGGGTGAATGGGTTGTTGCTATCGGTTCACCCTTTGGTTTCGATCATAGTGTTACCGTTGGCGTGGTTAGTGCTAAAGAACGCAGTTTACCCAGCGAAAGTTATGTTCCTTTTATTCAGACAGATGTTGCGATCAACCCGGGTAATTCAGGCGGGCCTTTGTTCAACCTTGCCGGTGAAGTAGTAGGTGTGAATTCACAAATTTATAGTAGAACGGGTGGTTTTATGGGACTTTCATTTGCCATCCCTATCGATGTCGCTATGGATGTGGTGAATCAACTTAAAACCAAGGGTAAAGTGAGTCGTGGTTGGCTAGGGGTGATTATTCAGGAAGTCACAAGAGATTTGGCTAAATCTTTCAATATGAAGAAAATTAGAGGTGCATTGGTTGCCCAAATACTTGATGAGAGTTCTGCAAAAGGAATTCTTCAAGGCGGTGATGTCATTATTGAGTTTGATGGTAAAAAGGTAACTACCGTCGCATCACTACCCGTCATTGTTGGCCAAACAGCAGTAGGAAGAGAAGTAGACGTAAAAGTATTACGAGCTGGACAAGAAAAAATTCTGAAACTGACTATTTCAGAATTACCAGAAGATCTGAATAAAGTATCTAAGAAAGAAAAGAAACAACCTAAAAAGAATAATGACAAAGTTGCTTTAGGGATGATTATTCAGGATTTAAACGAGAGCATTCGAAAATCATTAAAAATATCATCAGGTGTGCTTGTACATAAGGTTAAACCTGGTTCTGCCGCTAATGCAGGAATTGTATCCGGTGACGTCATAACCATGGTTGCAGGCAAACCTATTGATAGCACTAAACAGTTTATTGAATTATCTAAAACCTTTAAAAAAGGTGATGTCATTGCCATTTTAGTTAAGCGAGAAGGTGCTTCCCGATTTGTTGCGCTAAAAATTCATTAGCAGAGCACAAGAAGTATCTTAAAAGAAGTTGTCATGTACACCCGAGATGGCTGCCATTTGTGTGAACAAATGACAGCCTCTTTGTTTATGCTGCAAAAGTCTTTACTTCAGGAAAAAATCAACTTCGAGCTTCATTTTATTGACATTGATGAATATCCTGACTTGGTGAAAAAATATAATGCAGATGTACCTGTTGTAATGCTTGATAATACGG
>CAZDMX010000077.1:0-8352 GCA_964506085.1 uncultured Thiothrix sp.
CCGAGGAGAATACGCTAGTGGCAGAAAACAACAAGTTTACGGAATGGCTAAATCGCTCTCGTGAGAATATCAGTCGTCGTAAAGAACAGTCTTTATCAAATAAAAACCGCATAGCACACAGCAACAAAGAAACCTTTTCTACTTCCAACAAAGTGGTAGAGTCTTTCTTAGCACCGCCACCCTTTTTGATGTATGTCTGGGCAACTTTTCCATTGCTCTTTATTTCAACATTACAAACAAACTACATCATTGCGGGTGTTACTGGAGCAGTGATCAATCTGAAACTCATTCATATGGATACCTTTCAGTTTTTCCGATTTTTAATGAGTGGCTTTGTACTTCTAGTCATTATTATCTTGTACCAGCTAGATATTATTTAGAGAGTTAGTTATTTAGTAAATTTAAACATAGACCAATTTATCCAAGGGCTTTTCATGGGGAACATCTACAAAATACTCCTTCTTATTCTCATTACATCACTCCCTACATTCGCTTTTGCGGATACCTCTGCCTATGAAAACTTACTACGTTACAGGTCAGGGTTCGGACAAAATGTAACCGGAGGAGCTGGTGGTGAAGTCATTATCTTAAAAGATCTGGATTTTAAAAAGTTTAAACAGGCGATCACCGGTGATGAGCCAAAATGGATACGGTTCGCAGCAGGCTTGTCAGGAGAAATCGAAATAGATGAAACGATATTCATTGGTTCCAATAAAACCATTGATGGTAGAGGAGCTAATATTACTCTGACATCTCCCAATGATTGCGATGAAATTCGCTTTTGGGGTATTGAAAAACAGGGGAAAATTGTTTCTAAGCGTAGCAACCTTATTGTTCACAACATCAAGGTTGCACGCATAGGTAGTGGTCCAAATTGTGGACGAGGTATTTCTATTGCCTTCAAAGCTCAGGATATCTGGATTGATCATGTTACGTTTTCACAAAATGGTGATGAATCTTTATCAATGGGCAAAGGCTCGACTAACCTTACCGCCAGTTGGTGTAAATTTATTGATACCGATAAAGCCATATTACTGGGCTGGAGTGACGGCGATAATCCCGAAAAAGAACGTGCACTTGATGAAAAAATGAAGGTAACCGTACATCATAGTTTTTTTGATCAAGTGAATGGCCGCGCACCTATACTGACCTATGGGAAAGCACATTTTTACAATAATTTCCAGCGCAACTGGAAATGGGCAGCGGCAACAAGCTATGAATGGGGGCAGTTATATTCTGAAAAGAATATCTATGTAGGATCAACAAGAAAGAATTCTAGCCCTGCTATTGATACTACCCATACTCCCAAATGGTTTCGGGCGGATGGTTATGCAACCTCAAAAGATGATGTTTTTTTAAGCCCAGATGTTAGCAAGCACACTAGAGGTTCTGGTATTAACACTGGACAGGTATTTTCTCCAAAAAAATATTACTCTTACAAGCCTGAAGCACCAGATCACCATCTTCAACAAAAACTGCTGAAGTTTTCCGGTTGGTCTAAAGATCCACAGTGGCCAGGATTTAAATCTTTTAATAGAGTGTTTGAGCAGCGTATATCAGCAAGCAGTGACGATGCACAAGAAGCCGTTAAAACTTCAGGTCTTGTTGATTTCTCAAATCAATCACTACATCTAACCTTTAACTCAAATGGCTCTCAACTACTCGGCCTTCGTTTTAACTCATTGCCCGTAAAACCAGGGTCTATTATCACTAAAGCTTGGATACAGTTCAGCGCAATAGAAGCGAGTAGCGCAAAAACGGAACTAACTTTGCATGCTGAAAAGCAGCCTAATGCAAGGCATTTTACTAAGACCCAGAACAATATTAGTGGCAGAAATAAAACATTAGCATCCGTTCATTGGAAGGTTGGTCCTTGGGAAAAAGATGAATCGGGTGTAGCTCAAAGAAGCCCTGATATTGCCTCACTTATACAAGAAGTTATCATCCAAAAAAACTGGAAGTCCGACAGCTCCCTGGTATTGTTGATATCAGGTGAAGGCGTAAGAAATGCTCATAGCTGGGACTCTAAGCAAAGCAAAGCTCCCGTTTTACATATTGAATACCTCGCAGATTCTGATAGTGATGGTGTGGTTGATTTAAAGGATAATTGCCCATCAGTTGCTAATAAAGACCAGTTAGATACAGATCACGACGGCAAGGGTAATAATTGTGATACGAATGATGACAATGATCGGATAAAGGATAGTCAAGATAATTGCCCATTGGTTATTAATAATAACCAATCCGATACCGATCATGATGGCAAAGGTGACGCTTGCGACAACACTCCCGCTAAAAAAGATAGCAAGGATTCAGACGCTGATGGCATACCTAATGCGGTAGATAATTGCCCCTTGAATTCCAACCCTAAACAGCTAGATGTCAATCATAATGGTAAGGGAAGTGTCTGTGATAATGATGATGATAGTGACAATATTATTGATTCTGCGGATAACTGTCCGCTTGCTTTCAACCTTGACCAGTTGGATACAGATGCTGATGGTCAAGGGGATGTCTGTGATAAGGATGACGATAATGACAACCTTGATGATGCATCAGATAATTGCCCCCTGATTAAAAACAAGAACCAGAAAGATAAAGATGGCGACAAGATTGGTGATGCCTGTGACGACGACGACGATAATGACACTATCAGTAATGATCTGGATAACTGCCGCACAACTCCGAATCCCGAACAAACAAATACAGATGGCGATGAGCAGGGTAACGCCTGCGATAATGATGATGACAATGACAAGGTTGTCGATAGTAAAGATAATTGTCCCGTAAATAAAAATACTAATCAAAAAGACACCGATAAAGATGGCCAAGGGAACGCCTGTGATCGTTCACCAAAAGGGGGCAAAGATCCTGTGTTTTTGGACCGGAACTTATCATCAGGCGATGACGATGCTGAAGAGCTCGGAGGTGGCAAGGGACAGGTCGTGACGTGGGGTGTGCTTCTAGACATGGCCAGACATTCATCTGGGAATCAAATAGTTGGACTGCGTTATACAGATATAACTATTCCCCGGGATGCAACTATAAAAGCAGCATGGCTACAATTTACTGCTAAAACTATCAGTTCTGAGCCAACAAAACTTATTATCAAAGGTGAAAAAATTGACAAGTCTGCCACTTTTACCTCTTCTTTACATAATATCAGCAATCGTCGTACAACCAGTGCTTCCGTAACCTGGTCGCCAGCCGCTTGGGTAAAGAAAAATGATTCGGGAGATGCACAAAAAAGCGCAGATATTTCAGAAGTGATACAGGAGATTGTTGCACAACAGGGGTGGAAATCCGGCAATGCTTTAAGCGTTATGATTAGTGGAAGCGGGTTTAGAGGGGCTTATACAAGGAATTCTGACAAGCAAAAAGCCGCTAAACTACATATTGAATACCTTGTGCAATGACAGGTTTTTCTTTCTAACAAACTGCTCACACTTGAGGAGTTTCCTTTATGATATGTAGTTTCTTATAGGCTTCAATTAAACTCATGTGTAGAGAATTAGCGAAGTCGAAACCCTGTAATTTACCGCTAATCAAGGCATCTCCCTGTTGAATAATTTCAGCTGGAAAGAGCTTCTGCAATGATCTGCTATATGCATTTTCATTATTTGTTTGGCTTGCTTGGTTTGCTTCTGCTGCACTAAGCACCGTGAGAACATAGTTATACAGATGCATTCTTGCTGATTCTATTTGGCCAAAACGCGTTACCCATTCACATCCTTCTTTTACTTTTTGTAGTTGACCCGAAAGTGCAGCAAGCAAAACATTAAGTTCTGCCACTCTAAAATCTTTCCAGATGCTATCTTGCTGCATTGGAATACCAATCAATGCTGCAACAGGCTGAAGGTCATCAATATCCATTTGTTGGATATCCTTTAACAGTGTCGTAGCAGCATCCGCTGATAGAGAGCCGCAAGCAGATGCAGAGCCATCAGCAGCTATAACATCATCAGCCACTAAAGCACCGAGCTTTAATATCTCTTTTCTTATACTGACACCGGTATTATTGTTTTCCCATTGCAAGTCTTCACTTGCATATATTTCTGACATCGAAGGCACCAGAATCCGACAACCATAAACACCTAAGTGATCATAATCAGCAATATAAATATCTCTGCCTGATTCGTGAATTAATTCACACAGCCACGAAAATTCTTCCTCGGTAGTTCCTTTAAAATTACATTCACTAAACTCATAATCAGCATCATCTTTGAGAAAATTCCAACTTATTAAACCACTCGAATCTATAAAATGCGTCTCCAGATTCTCCTGACTCGCGACTTCATCCAGATCAAAGATAGCTGCAGGAAATTCATTTAGGCTATTTAGCTCACGACCTTGTAACAGTTCTGTTAGAGATCGTTCTAAGGCTACTTCAAAGCGGGGATGTGCGCCAAAGCTTGCAAAACATCCTTGATTTTCGGGGTTCAGTAAAGTGACATTAATGACCGGATACTTTCCTCCTAAAGAAGCATCTTTGATCAACACGCCAAAACCTTTCTGTTCCAGCTTTGCGATGCCTTCTTTGATGGACGGATAACGACCTAAAACGGATAGTGGTACATCTGGCAAGCTCGTACCCTCTTCAATAATTTTAAATTTCACATAACGTTCAAATATTTCTGACAGTGCCTGAACACGCGCTTCGCTAGCGGTATTGCCAGCGGACATACCATTACTTACATATAAGTTACCAATGATATTGACTGGAAACCATACTGTTTTGTTATTACGCTGACAAATATACGGCAGAGCACAAACCCCTCGTTTGGCGTTCGCTGAGTTGATATCCACCAAGTCTTTTATTACTAAAGACTTGTCCGGATCGTAAAAGGCTCTGAGTTCTTCCGATAACAATCCATCTGGCCACTGACTACTTAGCCGTTGATCATTGTTTTCAATTGAAAACCATTTTTCATTTTTATAGTGTACAAATTCATGTTCTGAAATCTCATCACCCAGATAGTAATCAGCCCAGAAATAATTAGTCGCCAAGCGCTCAAAAAACTCACCCAAAGCGCTAGCCAGCGCGGCTTTTTTAGAAGCTCCCTTGCCGTTAGTAAAAAGCAAAGCACAATCACGATCACGGATATGTACCGACCAGACATGGGGCAGGGGGTTTAACCAGGAATGTTCTTCTATATGAAAACCCAAAGACAGTAATTGTTGCTGCATTTGAGCAATCGATTTTTCTAGAGAAGCATCCTTGCCAATAATATAGGTTGTATTTTCCAATTTGATATTCCTTAACTTAGGTGCTTTATTCTTCAATAATATTTATTTTATGACTAACACGCCTCGTTGGGTCTGCGCATTGTAGATTAAACTTAAGGTTCGACCCTGATCCATGCCAGTAAACCATGTTTCACGTTTAAGTGCCGCTGGTTGCCACCAACTGATGGAGTTATCACTAAATATAGCTTTCATTATCTCGTTATTTAATGGTTTTTGCTCAAGTCTTTTCTGACCAATAAATCCTCTAACTATTTCGGGTGTAGTACTATAAGAATATCGTGAAACCTGCTTTCCGTTCACTGTTTTTCTAATAGCCTGTACATCGAGAAAAGCTTTGCTAGGCGCATTAAACCATTGGGCGATTGCGCTTCTGGCAACCTCACTTTTTGCCTGCTGGGTTGAGTTCTCAGGTAGAGAAAAAAAAATACTACCTATAAAAGGAGTCAGCGCCAGGATCAACCCGAATATAATCACAATAACCATGAGCACGGTGGATAACGTTTTCATTTTTCTATTTTACAGCTCTAGTTGAAATAAATCTTTCGCGTTTTGAGTGGTTCTTTGCGCCACTTCTATCACATCACATGATCTTAATTCCGCTACGACTCTTGCTATATTCAGCAAATTAGACGGTACATTTCGCTGTCCATAATGTTTACTGTCTGGCTGATCAGGTGCATCTGTTTCCAGCAGCAAACATTCCAGTGGAAGTTCACTCACAAGTTTGCGTAGTTTGGTTGCCCGAGTATAAGTAATAGGACCGCCAAAGCCTAGCAGAAAGCCTTGCTTGATACAGTGTTCAGCTTGTTGTTTACTGCCTGAAAAAGAATGGATTACACCTCGAATATTGGGATATTGTCGAATGTATTTGAGCACTATATCTAAAGATTTACGTGCATGAATTATAATCGGCAAGGTATATTCATCCGCAATCTTTAATTGCTCAGTAAAAAAAAATACTTGGCGTTCTCTTTGTTGATTATTATTGATTTCGGGCATAAAGAAATCCAAACCACATTCACCCACCGCAATAGGTCTATTTTTTTCTATAAAATCTCTTAAAAGAACGATATCATCTGGCTGATGTTGTTTCACAAACATGGGATGCAAGCCGTAAGCGACCTCCGTCATCTTATACTTATTCTTTATTTCCAATACTCGTTGCCAATTTTCTCTTCCCACTGATGGCACAACTATATGCTTCACATGATATTTAAGTGCGCTTAGGATTAATTCATCCCTGTCTTTATCAAAAACCTTAAAATCAAGATGGCAATGGCTATCAATTAATTGCATATATGTTTATCTAAAACCGCTGGAGTCTGTCTGAATTTAATCGAAAAATAGGTACACATGGGACGGCTTGCAGTAAGCTTCTCTATTATCAGTCAGGTTTGTTATTTACCCGACTATAACCTCAACAGGTGGTGATTATTCTTCATTCAATGTAATATTGCACCCTATTGCAGTCAATAGTAATAAAGAATTAACTTAAATGAATAAGATTTCCGTACCACGCTGTCCCACACTTCTCGTTATTTTAGATGGTTTTGGCGTAAACCCCAGTAAAAAACATAATGCCGTTTATGAGGCTGATACACCCAACTTGGATAATTATTTTGGGCATAATCCTCATATTACCCTGACCGCTTCGGGTCGTGAAGTAGGTTTGCCAAAAGGACAGATGGGTAATTCTGAAGTAGGGCATTTCACCATTGGTTGTGGCACTATTCAAATGCAGGCGCTGGTACGAATAAATGACGCAATTGATGATGGTAGTTTCTACAGCCATCCTGTCTTACTCAATGCATTTAATAATGCAAAAAATAATAATAAACCTATTCATCTTATAGGTCTGGTTTCCGATGGAGGTGTTCATAGCCATACTTCACACCTTTTTTCTCTCATCAATATGGCTAAAGATCATGGCATCAAACCCATTATCCATGTCATTACCGATGGTCGCGATACACCACCCAGATCGGCAAAATCCTATTTAGAACCACTACAAGCAGCACTCGATGATTGCGGAGGTGAGGTTGCCACGGTCACAGGGCGCTTTTACGCGATGGATAGGGACAAGCGCTGGGAGAGAACTAAAACTGCATTTGATGCCATTGTACATGGCGAAGGTATTCCAGCTGATAGTATGCTTCAAGCCATTGATGATGCCTATGAGTCAGGCGAATATGATGAATTTATTAAGCCTCGTATCATGCCCAATGCTACAACTATTGATGGTGAAGACCAATTAATATTCTTTAATTTCCGTAACGATAGGCCACGTCAACTTGCTGATGCTCTCGGCAGTGACAATTTCACTTGTTTTGACAGGAAGGGTTACGAAGCTATTATGGTGACCTGTCTGACTGAGTATGACAAAGACTTGCTAGCACCTATCGTTTTTACTCCTGAACGCCCAGCAACTAATCTTTCGCACATCATTAGCCTTGCTGGTTATAAACAATTGCATGTTGCTGAAACTGAAAAATATGCCCATGTAACCTTCTTCTTTAATGGTGGTAGGGAAAAACCCTATGTAGGAGAAGATCGTATTATGATCGACTCACCCGATGTTGACACTTATGATCTCAAACCTGAAATGAGTGCCGAAGAGGTTGCTGATACAGTGGTTGACGCGCTTAATAAAGGTGAGCATTCTTTTATTGTCGTTAATTTTGCTAATGGAGATATGGTAGGGCATTCAGCCATTAAAGATGCGGTTATTAAAGCTGTAGAAGTGCTTGATCGTGAAGTAGGACGTGTACTTGATGCAGCTGTGGAAAATAAATATTCTGTTATCTTAACGTCTGACCATGGTAATTGTGATGAATACGTGGATCCGTTGACCGGAGAACCCCACACTCAACATACTATATACCCTGTGCCTTTTTTGATTCTTGATAAATCCTTCTGGAAATTGGGAACTTGTGGTGGTTTATCTTCTATAGCACCCACCGTGTTGCAGCTAATGGGGTTATCCCAGCCGGAAAGCATGCTAGGAGAATCTGTGTTAATGGAAGAAATCCCCAAGAAATAAGGAACTAAACTAGATTTCTGTAATCAATCTATGAGTGAAAACAACTAACCCCTAGAGCTAGGAGC
>CAZDMX010000078.1:0-8345 GCA_964506085.1 uncultured Thiothrix sp.
TCTTCAGCACTCTAGTCATTCTCGCTACGTTTCAACTGAGTTTTTTAGGTTTAAACAAATGTACCTTGCTGCTCTATTTTGAAGGTTCTCAAAACATGCGTAAACGCTTTGTTATTGGCAGCAATTACCACCGCATCAAAAACATCTCGTTCAGTAAAGCCGTTCTCTAGAGCAAGATCAATATCAGCTTTGCCCACTCCTTCAGGGTTATGAATAGCGGCTAGGGCAATGCTTAATAGAATCTTTTCATTATCAGGTAATGGCGCATTATCTGAATTGTTTTGTGCTTCACTCAATTGCTCTTGCGTTTTACCCATATTCAGTAAAAAGCCAGCATTGAAGTCGATACAAAAAGAACACTTTGCATCAGAAGAAACCAGATACCTAATCATGGCTAGTAACTCTTGGCTTAATCTGGGGTGACCCATGAAATATCCGACTGTGCCTACAAATGCTTCTAGTAGTGGAGGGCTAATACTATAAAGGCGCAATCCATCGGGAACAAAACCTAAATGCTCCTCAATACCTTTCAAAATAGCATCTACTTTTTCAGTGTCTTCAGTGGGTACGATTGGGTTTATCAATGCAGTAGTAGTCATCATTAGTTCCTTTATTAGTAAAAATACAGACTGGTCAGTCTATAGTGGTTCTTAAAAAAATAGCTTAACCATAAAGCTATTTAAAAATTGGAACTCGTTTTTTGTATCAATGACATAAGGTGTTTTGACGCAATGAACTTACCAATCCAGCGTAACATTGGTAACTTCTTTACGGCAAACCACCTAAAAGATACAAAAGTAGAGATCCGTATTATCAGGCAGCTAAATACTGCCTAATGAATTCAATACCTTTATCAACATTATTCGACTCTTGGTTCGCTTTGTCTAAAAGGATAGCGCCTTCCATTTGGCTCAAAATAATGGCACTAGTTTGTGCAGGATCAATTTTCTTAGAAATTTCTCCTGTATCACGTGCTGCTTTGAGCAAAGTCTCGAAATTCATTAAAAATTGATCAAAGATACTTTTTACCTTATTTCTGACCGCTTTACTTTCGGTACTCAACTCCAAAGTAAAGTTACCAAAATAGCAACCACTGATGTGGCTTTCTTCTTTCTGGGATTTTTGTTTAGCAGACATCATTTCCAGAATCGCAAATAAAGTTTGTAAAGGAGATTGTTTTTTTTGTGAAAGTTTTTCCTTCATTTGTTGCGTTGTCTTCATAAACTCATGATCCAGAGTATGTACGGCTAATTCTTCTTTGCTTTTAAAATAGTAATAAAAATTACCTTTAGTAACGCCAGCCGCTTTAATTACTCTCTCTAATCCAGTTGCGTTGTAGCCATGCAAATAAAACAGCCTGCTTGCTGCTTCGAGAATTTTTTCTCTTGTTGCCTGTGCTTTATCAGAAAGTTTCATGTCTATTTTAGACCGATCAGTATATTTTTACTTATTGTTGACCAATATCTCATTTCAGTCAAGTATATTTTCGTGATCCAACTTTTTTTTTAGGGTTATGCCAGTTCAGTCCTGATAAGTTAGTAGCGAACTAATTAATTATCATTCTAAGAGATACAAGAGATACCCAATAGCTTAAGGGTTTGCTGGTATCCTCTACAATCGGTATTTTCGTAAATAAGCCCATTCAAAAAAGCGTTTAGCGTGATGTAGTAGTTTGCACGGAAAGACAATAGTGCGTTTGATGTTACGAAATACTAGGATGCCTTTGTCCAGTGTATCTACTATGCAAATTAGCTCAACTTTGAATGTCTCATTAGCAGGTTGTCCGGCTATTTCTGCCAACAGGTTTTTGGCTGCTGCTGCGGCTTGTAAGTCTGCCATATGGGCTTGTTTAGGTAACCAGTCTGGGCCAGGGAAACTGCCGCTATCGCCCGCCACATAAACATGATCAAACCCTGCTACTTTGCAGTGCTTGTCTACTTCAATCATGCCACCTGCCGAGCGAGGTAACTCACTGTTGTCCAGCCACATTGGGCCGGTCATTCCAGGCATAAACAGGATCAAGTCGGCATCAAATTCTCCTGCTTCAGTAACAATCTTATCTTCAGTAAATTGCTTCATCTTGTTACCCAGTTGAGTAGTGATGTCGCGTTTTTTCATTTCAGCCAATAAGCCATCTACAGCCTTTTCGCCTAGACGTTTTCCAGGAGTAGGAGAAGGCGTAAAGAATACAAGCTTAAATTGATTGCGTCGCTTTTGACGACGCAATAAAGTATCTAATCCAAACAATACCTCAAACATGGGGCCACCACGCATGGCAGAAGGTTCTTTAGGGTTGCCGCCAAAACCGATTGCAATCGTACCACCCTCCATTTCAGCAATGCGCTTACTAATTTGTTCGGTAGCTTCAATACCTTCACAAAGGGTTAAAGCATGTTCGATACCGGGTAGTTTTTTTAGAAAGCGTGCGCCACTGGCGATAATCAAGCCATCATTCGCTATCTCCCCGTTATCGGTGATAACAGTACGCCCCGCATCTTTAAGCGCAGTCACCGTTCCTGCTTGAAAGGTGATATGGTGTTTTTTGAAAAAAGCAGTGAGATCAATGCGCAAATCATCACCGGTACGTAAACCCGATGGAATCCAGATTAGGCTAGGGAAATAGATAAACTCTGATTTGGGTGCAATCAGAGTGATTTCAATATTCTTGTCGAGCTTGCGTAAGCTTGATGCTGCGGTCAGTGCGCCAAAGCCTGCGCCGATAATGCTTATTTTTGTCATGGGTGGTTTACCATCATACTTTTCGTGTAAAGGTTCATTATAGTTAATAGAGACAGCGGCTGTATTATCAAATGTTAAGGTAGTCTATTAATTCATGGATCAGTGAATTGAGTCTAGGATTTCAAATAGGTAAGAAATAGCTGCGTTGCTAGGTGATCTAAATAAAACTACTATTACAATCATTTGGCGCATTTATTTGAATAACACTAGATATCAATATTGGTAGACCCAGAACTAAGCATATCCCCTTAAGTTGTGGTTATTATTAGTGTCTCAAAGTGTTTGTGGAATATAACCCGCAGGCTTAAAGTGACAAAAAATATTCGCAAAAGATTTGCCCTGTAATGCAATAGGCCGTCCATGCTTTAAACGTGCACCTTCATAGAACACCATTTCACCAGGCTTCAGTACGACATGATGTTGACGATAATAATTATCTTCTATCACCAATGGCCAATCTTCATTGACTTCTTGATTGACATTGATGATAACACTGATTATATGAGTTTCCAGCCGGTCGCGGTGTTCTTTTAACACAGCGTTATCGTGATATATACGAATTCCATACACGTAGGTAGGCTCTAATGTTTCACCACACCATTGTTCTAGTAATGGCTTCATCGTGTCATGGATTTTCTCTTTTAATTCAGGAGAAAGCTCAACCAGAGAGCTACTTTTTTTATCCTCACCCTTATTATATATAAAGTCACCTGGTACATGTTCGTCAACCATCTGTGTCTTATTAGTGTTGTAGAATTCAACTATTTCCTGAAATAAATGATCATCTAGGTATTGTTTGTGTATCCCTGTTTTTGTGTAATTAGTAATATACTCATTGGCTTCTTTTGTTTGCATGGAAGGAGAAGGTGTTAAATAGCTACGTGATCTAAACCATTTGGTAATGATGGCTTTGTAGCCTTTTTTGATAGGCATAGCATGGTGTAATGTTTCGGCATTTGTTGAGCCATCAGCATGCAGGCTATTCCATATAACAGCAGTGCCGAGTGTAGGTTCAAACGTTTTAGCTATTTTGGGAAAAACAGTTTCTCCTCCGGCTTCAACATTATTAAGATAAATCATGAACGTGTAGGTACGTTGACCCATCTCATTGGCATGAGTGCTTATTTCGTTGTTTTCAAAATAGTCAGTATGTGGTTTGAACTCTTGGCCTACCTCATAGTATTGCCCCTGAATAGTTTCCGAGTAGGAAGAATGAATACCGATTAATTTGCAAATCCGTTGATCAATCTCGGACATAAAATCATCATCCATCTTGCCCAAATGGCAGGTACTACTGGTGCGAAAGGCCTGATCTGCTTCGTGACTGGATAGAGCGGAGGGCTGCTTTTTTTTATTGATCAGGGCAATGATCTTTTCACACTCTTCTTTATTTAAAAAGTCCTTTAATGTATAGAGTTCAATTTGTTCTGAATCAAATCGTTCAGCATTGGGCAAAAATAACTGAGAGGGATCAAGGGCTGTACCGTTAGTATTCGACGATAGGGTCTGCTGTAGTAATGCATCTCGTTGTTTAGTAGCATTGAACGGGTTTATTAAGAATGCGACGGGAAGCTTTGGTTCATAACCCATTTCGTTTTTTATGGTGGTGTAGTCATAACCTTCATCTATTAAAATCTTGAACAGGCCATCTTTATTTTGACCCGCATCTACGTTCGTTTTAATCCAGTTTTTCCATTCTTCAGTAAAGTGGGTTTTCATAATGAGCCTAATATTTAGAGAGAGCTTTGCGCGAAAGATATGGCGGATAAAAATCACGCTCATTTTTCTCTCGACATTCATTCGTGCAAAGGTCTCATAGATTTCTACGAGTGTAATATAGAATCGCTAGAAATTCCTCATAAAGGCATATAAATCGTGACAAGTACAAAAAAATGGCAATTCTGGATTGATCGCGGCGGGACGTTCACCGATGTGGTAGCTTGTAATCCTCAAGGCACTATCATCACCCACAAACTCCTATCGGAAAACCCCCGGCAATATAATGACGCTGCTATTCAAGGCATTCGAGATCTGTTATCTATCAAAGCAGATCAGCCGATACCCGTTGATGATATTGAGGTTGTCCGTATGGGTACAACCGTCGCAACGAATGCCTTACTTGAACATGCTGGCGAGCCGTTATTGTTGCTGGTTACGCAAGGCTTTCGGGATGCCTTGCGTATTGCCTATCAGCAACGACCTGATTTATTCGCGCTAGATATTGTGCTACCTGAAATGCTTTATGCGGAGGTAGCTGAGATTGATGAACGGGTGATGGCAGAGGGTACAGTCTATAAAGAGTTAGAGGTGGATAAGGCTAAACACACACTGCAAACGGCCTATGATAAAGGTCTAAGGTCTGTTGCAATTGTCTTGATGCATGGCTACCGTTATCCAGATCATGAAAAGCGACTCGCTGAACTTGCTGCCAATATTGGCTTTCCACAAATCTCCACCAGTCACGAAACCAGTCCGCTCATTCGTTATATCAGCCGAGGTGATACTACGGTAGTTGATGCTTATCTATCACCTATTTTACGTCGTTATGTGAAACAGGTTGAGGCAGAGTTACCCAGCACTTCATTGCTGTTTATGCAATCCAGTGGTGGCTTGACCAAGGCTGATCACTTTCAAGGTAAAGATGCGATTCTTTCTGGTCCGGCAGGAGGCGTAGTGGGTATGATTCGCACGGCTAAAGAGGCAGGTTTTGAGCGTTTAATTGGTTTTGATATGGGCGGCACGTCTACCGATGTTTGTCATTATCAGGGTGAATACGAGCGCACCCTTGAAACACAGATCGCAGGAGTGAGAATAAGCGCCCCGATGATGCGGATTCATACGGTAGCGGCTGGAGGTGGTTCGATTTTGCATTACGACAATAACCGTTTTCGGGTCGGGCCTGATTCAGCGGGGGCAAATCCAGGGCCTGCGGCTTACCGGGCAGGTGGTGAGTTGACGATTACGGATTGCAATGTGCTATTAGGTAAACTTCAGGCTGATTTTTTCCCGCATTTATTCGGTGTTACAGGAGATCGGCCTTTAGATACCGAGACTGTGAAAACCAAATTTAGTGAGTTCACAAAAAACACACAACAAACCAGTGAACAATTAGCTGAAGGCTTTCTGACTATCGCTGTTGAGAACATGGCAAATGCGATAAAAAAAATATCGGTACAGCGGGGTTATGATGTTACCGACTATACACTGTGTTGTTTTGGTGGGGCAGGGGGGCAACACGCCTGTTGGGTGGCTGATGCACTAGGCATAGAAAGTATCTTTTTGCATGAGTATTCGGGCGTGTTGTCGGCTTATGGAATGGGCTTGGCAGATATCAGAAAAATTCGTCGGCAGAGTCTGGATGTGGTGCTTGAGCAGAGTAACGCTTTTGTTATTCAACAGCTATTGGGTGAGCTTGCAGCACAGGCGAGACTGGATATTGATGAGCAATTGGACGGCAGTGATGAACATATATTGTCATTCCAACAGATTTTGCATTGTAAATATGAAGGTTCTGATAGCACACTTGAAGTGATTTGTAATAACAAAAAAACTGAAAATATACTTAATATTAAAGTATTACAACAGATATTTACCAATCAACATCAACAACAATTTGGTTTTACTAACCCGCAAAAATCTATTGTGGTTGCCAGTATTCAAGTCGAGGCGATTGCGGAAAAGCCTTTAGCAGAAGTAAAAGAACCCTTAGCAGAAAAAACGCCTTCGACGGAGAAATCCAAGTCGTTAAATTACCCACAAAACAAAAGTGATCAACTTATAGCACTGGCTCATAAACGCGTTTACCTGCAAGGAAAATGGCAATCAGTACCTTTTTATAAGCGCGATGCGTTGCCTATCGGAATACAAGTTAAGGGGCCAGCAGTTATTCTCGAAACTACGGGAACGGTCATTATAGAACCTGATTGGAGTGCCTTGTTGCGTAGTAAAAGCCAGTTGATACTGACACGTTATACAAAGAGGCAGCAGGAAAATGCCATGGGGACGAATGTTGATCCAGTCATGCTGGAAGTCTTCAATAATTTGTTTATGTCCATTGCAGAACAGATGGGTTTTGTCTTGGAGAAAACGGCTGTCTCAGTCAATATTAAAGAGCGATTGGATTTTTCATGTGCAATTTTCGATCCTGACGGCAACCTGGTTGCTAATGCACCACATATGCCGGTGCATTTAGGAAGCATGAGCGAGAGTATCAAAGCCGTTATCACTAAGAACAAAGGCAAGATAAAAACTGGCGATGCCTTTATGCTGAATGATCCGTATAACGGTGGAACGCATTTGCCAGATATCACCATCATAAGACCTGTGTTTAGTGATGAGCTTTGTGGCGACGGTGAGGAAGATGACAAAGGTGATAATAATAAGATTATTTTCTATGTAGCATCACGCGGACATCATGCAGATATCGGTGGTATTTCTCCCGGTTCTATTCCACCTGATAGCGAGATTGTCGATGAAGAAGGTATTCTTATTGATAATTTTAAGCTAGTAGAAGCAGGTGAATTTCAAGAAACAGCAGTACGTAAACTACTCTTATCCGGCAGCTATCCTGTGCGTAATATTGACTATAATATTGCCGACCTCAAAGCACAGTTAGCAGCGTGTGAAAAAGGCACAATAGAGCTGGGAAAAGTCATTAGACGGTATAGCCTGGCAGTGGTTCAGGCCTATATGCGCTATGTGCAGGACAATGCTGAAGAGTCTGTTCGATGTGTTATAGCCTCGCTTCATAGCGGTCAATTTAGCTATGAAATGGATGATGGCTGTCAGATAAAAGTAAGCATAAAGGTCGATGCAAAAAAACGTGAAGCCTGTATTGACTTCAGCGGAACAAGTTCACAACATAAGGGCAACCTGAATGCGCCTACTGCCATAACCAAAGCCGCAGTTTTGTATGTTTTTCGTACCTTGGTAGAGGATGACATTCCGTTGAATGAAGGCTGTCTAAAGCCTCTAAATATTATTATTCCAGAGAACTGTATGCTGAACCCAAGCTACCCAGCCGCTGTGGTTGCAGGCAATGTAGAAACCTCCCAATACATCGTTGATGCACTCTATGGTGCATTAGGTACAATGGCAGCATCGCAAGGCACTATGAACAACGTAACATGGGGTAACGAGCACTATCAATATTACGAAACTTTATGTGGCGGAGCAGGAGCGACCGCTAATAACGAGGGCGCCGATGCAGTGCATACACATATGACTAATTCACGTTTAACCGATCCGGAAGTACTAGAACAGCGCTTCCCCGTTATGTTAGATAGTTTTTCGATTCGTAAAAACTCAGCTGGGAAAGGTAAACAAAAAGGCGGACAAGGTATCGTGCGTAAGACTCGCTTTTTAGAGCCAATGACGGTGAATATTCTTTCAGGACATAGGCGTATAGCACCCTACGGAATGGCAGGTGGTGAATCTGCAAAGACAGGAGAAAACCAATTGATACGTGCAAATGGTGAGGTAGAAGCGTTGTCTTTTAAAGATCAGATAAGAGTTGAGCAGAATGATGTGTTAATGATTAAAACACCGGGTGGTGGAGGTTATGGTGTTAACAATAAGTAAATACTGCCTCTGCCCGATCCACTTCG
>CAZDMX010000079.1:0-2545 GCA_964506085.1 uncultured Thiothrix sp.
ATCTTCAGCACTCTAGTCATTCTCGCTACGTTTCAACTGCGTTTTTTAGGTTTAACTGTATTTAGGTGCTTTCATTCTCTACTGTAACGGTGATCTCGACACAATTTTTTATAGTGGTATGGATTGTGCATTTATGTGATGCCCTTTGTACCGCCTTAATTCTGCTATCCGGCAAATCAGGCCATTGAATCTTCAAGTCTATGCTTTTAATCGTGGTCGGTTCGTGATTGAACTGCCAATTTAATTGCATGGCAATATTGTCAGGATCTAATTCCAAACGCAGTGCATAGTTGTCCAGAACAGCAAAGGTACATCGACCTAGGGAAGTAACCCACATGGCTATAGCACCATAATAAAGTCCTTCTTTTTCTTGTGTCTGGTGAAAACCCTCACCCAGCAAATCGGAAAGATGTACTTCAGTTTGATCGACAAGATGTACTTTCATAATACTCTCCTACTCATTATTAGCGTTCTCATTATTAGCGTTTAGATAGTTGTGCAACCATGCTCGCCTCAAGATCGAAACCGAGATCATGATCGGGGTTAATGGAGATAGCATACCCTACCCCCATTTTCTGTGCTATCCATTTAAACTCAGCCAGTAACCCTCCACTATAGTCAGGGTAATCTTTGATAAAGTTTTTTGCGCGCTCAGAGCAAGTAAACAAAACAAGCACCTCCGTTCCAGATTCATCTGTTAAAATAAGGGGCTTAGTCTGGTTTGTTGTTTGTAGACCACCGACGTCATGTTTCTCATGGATCGGCATAAATAACTGTGACTCCATGAGTAGATTCATAAAGGTTTCACGATCCAGCTCACCTGCCTGAGCTTTGACAAGCAGCTTTTCTATCTCATTTTTAGCTATAGTGGTCATAGATATTGATTATTCCGTCTAGCTCATTAAACCTAAAAAACACAGTAGATTCTTAGTTCTGAACAGCCTCATAGGCTAAATGAGTCTAATAGAGATCAGTAATAATACAAGTATTAGGTATAATACTTGTATATTAACCAGTGCAAATCGTATCAAGACTAAGGACAGATGGCTTATGTCAGAGAATCAACACAACAACACTTCTTCAGTGCTCAATACTGCTAGACAACCCAAAGGTGGATGTTTAAAAACACTGGCTATTGTACTACTCACTATTATAGTCACAGTTGCAGTAACCTATTGGATAGTTACTTCTTACCTATTCCCCAGACCTTTTAAACCCGTCACATTAGACCATAAAGAAGAAACAGTTCTGGTGCGTAAATTACGCCAATTTGGGATTAATCCTGCAACTATCGACATTTCTGATGCATCACCAGAGACACTTGAACCCGAACCCTATAGCGAAGTAGGTGCAAAACGTGAGGTCGCTTTCACTGAACGAGAGTTAAACGCCATGCTTGCCAAGAATACGGATATGGCCAATACACTAGCGATTGATTTATCAGACAATTTAGCAAGTGCCAAGCTATTATTGCCACTAGACCCCGATTTCCCTATATTTGGTGGTAAGACATTAAAGGCCTCAGCAGGTATGGAATTAGCCTATAAAAATGAGCGCCCCAGCGTGATTCTCAAAGGTGTGAGTGTCTGGGGTATACCCATACCGAACGCATGGCTCGGTGGTTTGAAAAATGTTGACCTTGTTAAAGAGTTTGGTCATCAAGATGGTTTCTGGAAATCTTTTGCTGATGGTGTTGAAAATATAAAAGTGGTTGAAGGTAATCTAGTCGTTAAGTTAAAGGAATAGCTGCATGCCCATTGCTTTAACCACACAAATAATCACACAGAATCTACTCATAGCAGGTGTAGATGAAGTAGGACGTGGTCCACTTGCTGGCCCTGTCGTTGCTGCAGCTGTTATTCTTGATGCAGAAAAGCCCATCGAAGGATTGACAGATTCGAAACTATTATCGGCAAAAAAACGCGAGCTATTAGCACAACAAATATATCAATCTGCACTCGCCTGGGCTCTAGGCCGAGCAGAGGTTGAGGAAATTGATGAACTCAATATTCTTCATGCGAGTATGTTAGCGATGAAACGAGCAGTAGAGGCGCTACCCATCAAACCTGATCATGTAAAGATTGATGGAAATCGTTGTCCTGATCTCGACTGTTCGATGGAAGCTATTATCAAAGGAGATTTAACCGTCGCAGAAATCAGTGCTGCATCAATAATAGCCAAAGTTGCCCGTGACCATGAAATGATGGGCTTTGACATTATGTATCCCGAATATGGTTTTTCTAGCAACAAAGGCTACCCAACGAAACAACACCGTGAAGCGCTCATTCAACATGGCGTTTTATCTATTCATCGTCGAAGTTTTGCTCCTGTACGCAATGCAATGAAATCTAATGATTAATATTTCAACATCAGATTTAAACCTTTCCCGATCTGATAAAAATGTTCAGTTTTATTAATTCATATCATTTATATATCAACTAAGACCCCAGCAATCTTTCAATTATTGTACTACTACTTACTATAGGTATCTCTGAAAATAAGAAGGAGTACATCAATGAAAATTGATATTACGTATCGCAATATT
>CAZDMX010000079.1:2645-8282 GCA_964506085.1 uncultured Thiothrix sp.
TCTGAAAATAAGAAGGAGTACATCAATGAAAATTGATATTACGTATCGCAATATTAACAAAGAATCCCATGAATCTACGCGATCCGTTATTGAGCAAAATACGGATCGGCATCTCACCCCCAAACTTGCTGCATTTAATGTGGGACATCTGGAAATGCATGTAACCGTAGAACATACCTCCAATGATGATTATTGTGTAACCTATCGTCTACATTTACCCCCTAAAAAAATCCTGGTAGCGAAGGAATGCAATCACGATTTAAGAACATCTATTCAAGAAGTTACCTCAGAATTAACTCGCCAAGTGAAGCGCCATAGAGCGCATGTTTCTGGAAAGCAAAACTGGAAACGTAAAGGAAGAAACAAGAGGATTGAAGCTCTTTTCGAAGAGATACAACAGCTACAACCCATGGTAGAACGCCAGCATGTCGAAAAAACCATTGCTCCTTTACAACCTCGCCTCGAACAATTCATTCGACATGAATTGACTTATCTTCGTAGTAATGGCGATTTACTGCCTGACTATCCTAGCCTTGCTGATATTCGCGATGAAGCAGTAGTGCGCTTACATATAGACTGGCATCAGCTCGATGGTACTGACGAGAGCTTATATAAAAAACTACTGAAAGAAACCACTCATATTCTGTCACAAGAAATTGAGCAAATGCGGATAAGCGCTAATCAGGTATCATTAGACGACAAGGTACCACCCGATGCTATGGATCAGGCTGAATCTATGGTGGGCGAAGAAAGTGAGGAGTTTTATCAACCCGACGAGGTTTTACACATACAAGACCTTATTCCAGACACTCATGCAGTTAAACCAGAAATATCCGCAGAAGGATATCATCCTAAAAAATAAGGTATCATCTGAGGCATGAAAAAAACATGGTTTATATCAGACCTACATCTTGACCCTTCTCGCCCAGAAATTTTTGAGCTGCTGCATGAATTCCTTGATGACATTGAAGATCAAGCAGAAGCGCTTTACATTCTAGGTGACTTATTCGAGTTCTGGGTTGGTGATGATATTACTAGTTCTCCGTTAGGTAAGCCTTATCTCCCTGTCATAAAGCATCTTAGAAAGCTATCCGATGCAGGAATGAAGCTTTATTTTACCCAAGGCAACCGTGATTTCCTTATTCGCGACACATTTATCAACCAAATTGCAGCAACACTCCTACCCGATACCCTTGTTATAGATTTGTATGGCACGCCTACTTTAGTGCTTCATGGAGATACACTGTGTATTGACGATAAAAATTATCAACGTATGCGTAAACTTTTCCGTATGAAATTCATACAATTTCTTTATCTCTCAATGAGCCTCGAAAGACGCGCAAAAAAAGCCAACGGTGTACGAAAAATTACCCGTAAACAAGTAGAAGAAAAACGTTACGAAATACTGGGTGTAAATCAGCAGGCGGTAGAAACATTGATGAAAAATAGTGACGTCACTCAGATGATACACGGACACACCCATCGCCCTGCCATACATGAATTTGAGCTTGCCGGAAAAAAGGCTAGCAGGATTGTTTTGGGAGACTGGCATGATAAAGCCAGTTTTGTGGTTGCAGATGCAGAGGGTGTGAAGTTGATCAGTTGATCTATCTGTGAGCTTTGCAGGAAATATATGACGAATGAAAATATTGGAAGCAAGCAGCAGCATGCAAAAGCTAAAAGAAGAAACCATTCAATGTCCCTATTGTTGGGAAATGATTGATATTTTGATTGATTGCTCAGTAGAAGAACAACAATATATAGAAGATTGTCAGGTTTGTTGTCGGCCTATTAATATGAGGGTTATGGTCAATGAGGATTTAGCGGCTGTATATGTTTCTAGTGAAGATGATTAAGTCTACCACCCTTGATACAGAAAACACGAATAATGCCCTCCACCTAGTACTCCAACAAGTTAGGTTTTGATGAGTACTAACAGAGGGTGTTGAAAAAGTAGGTTGGGCTGAGGACAACCCCTAATAAATCGTTTCATGTTGGGGTTCCTCCGTCACCCACAACCTTCACCGCTTTTACTACATCCTGCCCCAGGTGAGGGGCGAGGACTGTTTCTTGACGGTAACTATTAGTTCTTGTCCTGATCAACGATTTGATTCTCGGTAATCCAGGGCATCATAGCTCGTAGCTTTGCACCTGTTACTTCAATGCCATGTTCAGCATTCAATCGACGCATAGCCGTCATTGACGGGTAGTTAGTCTGGCCTTCAGCTATAAAGCGTTTGGCGTACTCTCCTGACTGGATATTAGCAAGGGCTTCCCGCATTGCTCTACGTGATTCTTCATTAATAATTTTTGGGCCAGTAACGTATTCACCATACTCTGCATTGTTAGAGATAGAGTAGTTCATATTGGCGATACCACCTTCAAACATCAAATCTACAATCAGTTTTAGCTCATGCAAACATTCGAAGTAAGCCATCTCTGGCTCGTAACCTGCATCTACTAGCGTCTCGTAACCTGCTTTAACCAACTCAACTGCGCCGCCGCAAAGCACCGCTTGCTCACCAAATAAATCGGTTTCACATTCATCACGGAAAGTAGTTTCAATAATGCCGGTACGACCACCACCGATAGCTGATGCATAAGACAGAGCGATTGCTTTTGCATTGCCAGATGCATCTTGCTCAATCGCAATTAGATCAGGAATACCACCACCACGAGTGAATTCTGAACGGACTGTATGACCGGGCGCTTTTGGAGCTATCATGATGACGTCTAAATCTTTACGAGGCTCAACCTGATTATAGATAATGGCAAAACCATGAGCAAATGCCAGTACTGCACCTTGCTTGATGTTTGGCTCAATTTCATCTTTATATAAGATCGATTGAAACTCATCAGGTGTTAAGATCATGACAACATCAGCACCCGCTACGGCGGTAGGAACATCAGCGGTTTTCAGACCATAACCTTCAGCTTTAGCTATAGAAGGTGAACCCGCACGTAAACCAACGGTGACATCAACACCTGAATCTTTTAGGTTTGCAGCATGAGCATGACCTTGTGAACCAAAACCGATAATAGCTACTTTAAGACCTTTTATGATAGAAAGATCACAATCTTTGTCGTAAAAAATATTCATTTTTCAATAGATTCCTTATATTTTCTTTAAATTTAATTCTGCTAGCTGTTTCGAATCAGCCGTTATACTTGGAGTGAGTTATTACCGCGAGTAATACCCATTGCACCAGAACGAACCACTTCGATAATATTATGATCAATCATTGTTTCCAGAAAACCATCCAGCTTATCTGGACTGCCAGTGACCTCTAGCGTATACATTTTATTCTTGACATCAATGATACGAGCACGAAAAACATCAGCCATACGTTTAATAGAAGAACAGGCTTCCATATTGGGCGCGGATACTTTCACAAACATAATTTCACGCTCGATATGAGCATAGTCAGAAAGCTCCATCACTTTTACAACATCAATTAACTTATTGAGTTGTTTAACAATTTGTTCGACGGAGGCTTCGTTTCCGGTTGTCACCAAAGTCATACGTGAAAGCGTTGGATCATCAGTAGGAGCGACTATTAGTGATTCAATATTGTAGCCGCGCTGGGAAAACAAACCGGATACTCGCGATAATGCACCTGTTTCGTTCTCTAGCAAAACAGAAATAATGTGTCGCATTTCTCTCTGCTCCTTTGTTTTAGCTTTAGCCATCATTATTTAATCACTTTTTCAATTTGGGGTCGTTAAGTGCATCTTCTTTATTGAGATACATTTCATTGTGACCGTATTGCGCTGGAATCATTGGATAGACATTGCCTTGAGCCTCAGTTATAAAATCAAGGAAATAGAGACGCTTAGTATCAGATATAGCTTCTTTTAAAGCGCCTTCTACGTCAGCGGGGTTTTCGATTCGCATTCCGACATGACCATAGGCTTCCGCTAATTTAACAAAATCAGGTAACGATTGATTGTAAGTCATGGCGTAGCGTTCTTCATAGAAAAACTCTTGCCATTGGCGCACCATCCCCAAATACCCGTTATTCAGATTAATAATATTCAGTGGTAATTTGTATTGCGCACAGGTTCCTAGCTCCTGAATACACATTTGAATACTACCATCACCGGTAACACAGGCGACAACCTCATCAGGGTGTGCTAACTGGATACCCATTGCTGCTGGTAATCCAAACCCCATAGTGCCCAGCCCACCAGAGTTAACCCAGCGGTTTGGCTTGTTAAATTTATAGTATTGAGCAGCCCACATTTGATGCTGTCCCACATCCGAGGCAACATAGGCATCACCGTGAGTGATTTCCCATAGTTTTTCTACGACAAATTGAGCCTTGATTGATTCATCATCTTGATCATAATGCAGACAATTTATAGACTGCCATTCCTTAATTTCTTTCCACCATGAATCGTAAGCCGACTTATCTGGCTGGATGTTGAGTTCCTTCATTGTCGCAAACAAGGATTGCAACACTTCTTTCACATCACCAACGATAGGAGTATGCGCTTTGACATTTTTTGAAATACTGGCGGGATCGATATCAATGTGAATTACTTTTGCATAGGGAGAAAACTTATTTAAATCACCCGTAACACGGTCATCAAAACGCGCACCCACACAAATAATCAAATCAGCGTAGTGCATCGTGCGATTAGCTTCAAAAGTGCCGTGCATTCCCAACATACCAATAAACTGTTTATCATTAGATGGATAAGCACCTAATCCCATGAGTGTATTAGTAACCGGAAAGTTAAACGCTTGACCAAATTCAGTAAGCTCTTTTGATGCCCTGGATGAAATTACACCACCACCCGTATACAAAATGGGCTTTTTAGCCTTGGCAATCATATCTAGCGCAGATCTAATCTGCTTCTTATTACCTTTAATGGTGGGCTGATAAGAACGCATCTGCAAATTTTCAGGGTATTCAAATTTGATTTTTTCGACACCACTGGTTAAATCTTTTGGTATATCGACAACCACTGGGCCAGGCCGACCCGTCGTAGCAATGTGAAATGCCTTGCGCATGGTGGGCGCAATATCTTCAATTCTAGTCACCAAAAAGTTATGTTTAACACATGGACGGGTGATTCCGACAATATCAATTTCCTGAAATGAATCATTACCAATCAGAGCACGAGGAACCTGACCAGAAATAACAACTAAAGGTACAGAATCCATGTAGGCGTCAGCAATACCTGTGACCGCGTTAGTTGCACCGGGACCAGACGTTACAATACAAACGCCAGGTTTGTCGGTTGATTTCGCATAGCCTTCGGCTCCATGAACTGCACCTTGTTCATGTCGCGCTAAAATATGTCTAATATCTCCACGTGCTTCTGCTTTATACAACTCATCGTAAAGAAATAAAACAGCACCACCAGGGTATCCAAAAATGGTATCGACTTTTTCAGCTTTCAGACATTCTATAAATATCTCAGCACCGGATAATTTCACTTCGCTAACTCCTGTTAGGCTCAATGGTGACGAAACTCGCCATAATATAACGAAAGCCATAATAAAACCTATAAAAACTTTCACTAAAACGTGCATTATTCATACAAATTTAACCGTTTATTAGTTCTCGGACAACCTCCTAGACTTGTCGTACTACAATACAAGCACTACAATTCAATTGCCCTTTTAAA
>CAZDMX010000080.1:0-8255 GCA_964506085.1 uncultured Thiothrix sp.
CTTTTCAAGTGACACGATTTTAATACAGAGAGGCTTTAAATGTTTTCAAAAGACATGCAACTAGAAGGTTATGATGACGAATTATTCAATGCGATAGAAGCCGAGACTCAGCGTCAGGAAGACCATATTGAATTAATCGCCTCCGAGAACTACGCAAGCCCTCGCGTATTGGAAGCCCAAGGCTCTGTATTAACTAATAAATACGCTGAAGGCTATCCTGCCAAGCGTTATTACGGTGGTTGTGAGCATGTTGATATTGCCGAGCAATTGGCGATTGATCGGGTTAAAGAATTATTTGGTGCAGATTATGCCAATGTTCAGCCACATTCCGGTTCTCAGGCTAACGCTGCGGTTTATCTTGCTTTATTAGAGGCGGGCGATAAAGTGCTTGGAATGAGCTTATCGGACGGTGGTCATTTAACACATGGTTCTCATGTGAGTTTTTCCGGTCGAACTTATGATGCCGTGCAATATGGTTTGAATGCGGAGACAGGCGAGATTGATTATGAGCAAGTTGAGCGTTTGGCCGATGAGCATCAGCCGAAAATGATTGTAGCCGGTTTCTCTGCTTATTCTCGCATAGTCGATTGGCAGCGTTTCCGTGATATTGCGGATAAGGTGGGTGCTTATTTGATGGTTGATATGGCACACGTTGCTGGCTTAATCGCAGTAGGTGAATATCCTAATCCTGTGGCTATTGCTGATGTAACCACATCAACGACTCACAAAACATTACGTGGCCCTCGCGGTGGTATTATTCTTGCTAAAGCAAACCCTGACATTGAGAAAAAATTAAATTCAGCTATTTTCCCCGGAATTCAGGGTGGCCCTTTAATGCATGTTATTGCCGCAAAAGCCGTTTCATTTAAAGAGGCAATGGAGCCTGAATATAAAGAATATCAAAAACAGGTGGTCATTAACGCCAAAGCAATGGCAAATATAATGATTGATCGTGGTTATGATGTTGTCTCTAACGGCACTGACAACCATCTGTTTTTAGTTAGTTTTATCAAACAGGGCATCACCGGTAAAGCTGTAGATGCTGCACTTACCAAGGCTCATATTACTGTCAATAAAAACTCAGTTCCAAATGATCCACAGTCCCCTTTTGTCACCAGTGGTATCCGCGTAGGTACACCTGCAATAACAACTAGAGGCTTTAATGAGCAAGATGCAATCAACCTTGCAGGCTGGATTTGTGATATTCTTGATGATCTTGAAAATGAAGCATCTATTGATAAAACCATTGATACAGTGAGGGAGAAAGTACAGGAGATCTGTAGCAGACTACCTGTCTACGGTTAGTTTTTCTTAGAAGACTAACTACTTAGCTAATTGAGGAAAAAGCTATGCACTGTCCTTTTTGTGGTGACCAGACAACACGTGTAGTCGATTCACGTTTTGCAAGCGATGGCGACCAGGTAAGACGCAGGCGCGAATGCCAACGTTGTAGCGAACGGTTTACCACTTATGAAACGGCAAATTTCAATATGCCAAACGTGTTGAAATCTAATAATATACGGCAAACCTTTAACGAACATAAGCTGCGTGATGGCATGTTACGTGCGCTAAAAAAACGTCCGGTAACTGCTGAACAGATGGAATCTGCGATTATTCGAATTAAGAAAAGTATTCTTTCAACGGGTGAAAATGAAGTCCAATCTGATCATATAGGAGAGCATGTGATGCAAGAATTGCGCTCTTTGGATGATGTAGCTTATATTCGCTTTGCTTCTGTTTATAATAGCTTTAATACGATTACTGAATTTCAGAACGTGATTGAGCAAATGAAAAAAGAGTAGTGTGTTATCACCGCACCCTTCGACAAGCTCAGGATACTGCTTCTCTGCATATTCAAACGCCAATGTTCCTCTCATGCAAGAGCATCTACTTATAGCATTCGTGCTTATGTGTAGTCATTCACTTCACCTTTCAAAGAGACAGTGCTCTGAGCCAGCCTGGAGGAGTAGTCCCTGAGCCAGTCTAGAGCAGCAGTGCCCTGAGCTTGTCGAAGGGTACGGAACAATTGAACCAAATCCCAAAAGACCATCAACCCATGACCCAAGCCTACATGTACATCCTAAAATGCATAGACAACAGCTATTACACTGGAAGCACTCGAAATATAGACCAACGTCTAGATCAACACAACACAGGAAAAGGCTCAAAATATACCAGCACACGTTTACCTGTTGAATTAGTTTGTCTGGAAGAATATGCAAGAATCGATGATGCTTTTGCACGAGAAAAGCAGGTGCAAGGATGGAGTCGAAAAAAGAAAGAAGCTTTAATGAAAGCAGATTATGCCTCTTTGCCTGAGTTGTCTAAAAATCATAGTCAACCTATCGAACCCGGCACAATCAATGATGGATAAATCCCCATTTTCTGTTAACGACCACCAAGCAATGGCAAGAGCCATTCAGCTTGCAAAAAAGGGGCTTTATACCACTCACCCAAACCCTAGAGTGGGATGTGTCATCACCCAACAAGATCAAATTATCGCAGAAGGCTGGCATGAGAGAGCCGGACAACCTCATGCGGAAATCAATGCATTACATCAGCTATCTCAACAACAAACCAAAGGCGCAACGGCCTATGTGACCCTTGAGCCTTGTGCGCATACGGGTAAAACACCGCCTTGTGCTCAAGCATTGATCAAGGCGGGGATCAGACGTGTAATTGTGGCTATGCAAGACCCCAATCCTCTGGTTTCTGGCAAGGGCTTACAGCAATTACGAGAGGCGGGTATTGAAACAGCTTCTGGTTTAATGGAATCCTCAGCTAGAGAATTAAACCCCGGTTTTATCAAACGCATGGAACAGGGCTTACCTTGGGTTTCAGTAAAACTAGCCATGAGCCTTGACGGTCGCACCGCAATGGCTTCCGGTGAAAGCCAATGGATTACCTCGGAAGATGCACGAAAAGATGTGCAATTTCTGCGCGCAAAATCAGCAGCCATTTTGACCGGACAAGGAACGATCCTTGCCGACAACCCATCACTGAATGTGCGTTTAGAAGCTAAAGATTTAAACATTGAAGACGATATTCGTCAGCCACTTCGCGTGGTACTAGATCCCGAATTAAAAATGTCGCCTGATTCATTAATGTTGAGTTTAGAGGGTGAAACATTAATAATAACAAGCAGCAATGAACCTTCGCGAACTCAAGCCTTAGAAAAACAAGGCGCAGAAGTAATGACTCTACCTTCTTCATTATCTTCCATATTGCCATTACGAGAAGTCTTAAAAATTCTAGAAAAAAAAGAAATAAACGATATCCATGTAGAAGCAGGAGCGACGTTATGTGGTGCGCTAATACAAGAAGGCTTAGTCGACGAGTTAGTTATCTACATGGCTCCCCATTTAATGGGGTCTAACGCTTGTGGCTTGCTGAACCTGCCCGGTCTTGAGCAGATGCAAGACAAGATACATCTGGAGATTAAAGATATACGTGCAATTGGCTCGGATTGGCGTATTATTGCTCGTCCCTTAAAGAAGCCCTGATCAAGCCAGCATTATGTTTACCGGAATTATTCAAGCCATCGGCACTATCCAGACCCTGCAACCGAAAGGTGGTGATATGCGTTTGACGATGAATACCGGAAAGCTGGATATGGAGGATGTAGCACTGGGAGATAGTATTGCAGTCAATGGCGTTTGTCTGACGGCTATTGAATATGATGATCACAGCTTTACCGCAGACGTTTCCAATGAAACCTTATCACTCACCTCTTTAGGTCAGCTTTCATTAGGTTCTGATGCCAATCTGGAAAAGGCTCTGACCTTGCAAACCCGCTTAGGTGGGCATTTGGTGAGTGGACATGTAGATGCTCTGGGTGAAGTCATCAAGCTTTACGATGATGGTCGTTCTGTGCGTTTTCACATCAAAGCACCTGATGAGCTTGCCAAATACATCGCAGAGAAAGGCTCAATTTGTGTCGATGGCGTTAGCCTAACCGTCAATAAAGTGACTGGCTCGGTATTTGAACTAAATATTGTTCCTCACACTATTGAAGAAACTGTCATCAAGCACTATTCCACAGGAACAAAGGTTAATCTTGAAGTCGACGTCATTGCTCGCTATCTTGAGCGACTCCTTACAGGTAGCACTACCGAGATAAGCAATGGAATAACTCAGGAATTTCTCACTGAGAACGGATTTTAAAAGTAATGAAATTTAATACAATTGAAGAAATTCTTGAAGAAATGGCTCAAGGAAAAATGGTGGTCATTGTTGATGACGAAGACCGCGAAAACGAAGGCGACTTATTAATGGTTGCTTCACAAGTCAAGCCAGAAGATATTAATTTTATGGCGACTTATGGCCGTGGCCTGGTCTGTATGCCGATTACCCAAGAGCGTTGTAAACAACTAGATTTACCGTTGATGGTGCATCAAAACGATGAGAAGTTTAGCACCAACTTTACCTTATCTATTGAAGCCGCTGAAGGTGTAACCACAGGTATTTCTGCTTATGATCGCGCCTTGACAGTACGTCAGGCTGTAGCACCTGATGCAACGCCTAAAGACATTGTTCAGCCTGGACATATCTTTCCATTAATGGCAAAACACGGTGGGGTTCTAACCCGTGCCGGACATACCGAAGCAGGCTGTGATCTGGCTCGTTTAGCGGGATTCGAACCCGCAGCCGTTATCGTAGAAATTCTTAACGAAGATGGCAAGATGGCGCGACGCGATGATTTATTCAAATTCGCAGAACAACATGATTTAAAGATCGGCACCATTGAAGAACTGATCCGTTATCGTGTAGAAAACGAAAGAACTGTCAGCCAAATCCAGAAGAATACGGTTAAAACCAGTTTTGGTGAATTCACCATTGCCGCGTACCAAGACAATAGTGTCAAGGACATTCATCTGGCATTGGTTAAAGGCAATATTGATCCAGAACAACCCACACTGGTTCGAGTACATGTAGAAAACGAGCTATGTGACATGCTATCACTGGAAGAAAATGCTTGTGGCTGGCCGTTACGTGATACCATGAAACGCATTGCGGATGAAGGTAAAGGTGTCATCGTTATCTTGCGGACACCCGAATGTAGTGCTGAGGATTTACTCTCTAAACTCTCTCAGCTTGATGATCACACTGAGGAAGTTAATGATGACGAAAAAACTTCGTCAGGTGATGAATTAAAAACCTTTGGTATTGGTGCACAAATTCTTGCAGATGTGGGTGTAAAGAAAATGCATGTCATGAGTGCACCCAAGCGATTCCACGGATTAGCGGGCTTTGGGCTTGAAATAGTAGATTACGTACAAGGTTAAAAACGAGCAGATATATCGGAAGCTCCTAGAACAAAAACAAGGGTAAATAGATGTTACAAGATATAAAAATCATTGAAGGTAATTTCACTTCAGGCGAAGCAAAATACGGTATCGCAGTTGCACGATTCAACGAGTTTATCGTTGAAAGTCTACTATCAGGCGCTGTAGATTCACTCGTCCGTCACGGCGTTGATAAAGCTTCCATCGAAGTTGCTCGTGTCCCAGGCGCGTATGAATTACCTTTGATCGTTCAACAGATGGCAAAAAGCGGAAAATACGATGCGATTATTGCGCTTGGTGCAGTAATACGTGGTAGCACACCCCACTTTGATTATGTCGCGGGTGAATCGGCAAAAGGTCTCTCAACTGTTGGTATGCAACACTCTATCCCTGTTGTTAATGGTATTATCACTACCGATACTATCGAGCAAGCCATTGAACGTGCTGGCACAAAAGCAGGCAATAAAGGCGCGGAAGCTGGATTGGTCGCCATTGAAATGGTCTCTCTGCTACAGCAATACTCTAATAACTAGCTGTAATAGCTACCCATCATTATTGACCAAAGCTTATGGCCAAAATCACCCCAAAACAAGAATATATCGCTCGTCGCCGAGTGGCTCGCAAACTGTCTTTAATGGCAATGTATCAATGGCATCTTAATGATGATGATTTCCTGAGTATCTATGCCTACTATCAAGAAGAAAAAGATATGGCAAGCGACTTACGCAAAGCTGATACAGCCTACTTCAAGGCGTTAACCGAAGTTGCCATGAATACTACTGAGAAGCTGGATGCACAAATAACCCCCTACATAGATCGTCCTCTAGAGCATGTGGGGCCTATTGAACATTCTGTACTTTTGCTAGGTGCTGTTGAGTTAAACAACCACTTGGATGTAGGTTTTAAAACAGTAGTGAATGAATGGGTCAACCTGTGCAAGAAATTCGGCCCTGAAGGCTCGCATAAGTTTATTAACAGCATTCTTGATAAACTGGCTGCTGAAGTTCGCAAAGACGAAATTCAGTCATAAGGTGCTTTGACTTCTTTCCGTCAAATCACCTTACATCTTAATATCTTTTTTTACGCACCATCCGCTCTTTCCTTCTTCTTCTAAGCCTCTTTTGTGCGGCAATACCAACCGTTGCCACTAACTATCCTCATATTTTTCCATAGATTGACTAGAATATTGGGTATATATGAATAAGGACGCATTAAAACACATCCCCAATATTATCTCGGTCATGAGAATTATTATGATCGTCCCTATTATCTGGGCTGTCTGGAATGGTGAATACAAACTAGCTTTTATACTTATTTTTATCGCAGGAGTTTCCGATGGAGTAGATGGCTTTCTAGCTCGCTATTTTAACTGGAAATCAAAACTAGGGGCTTTGCTAGACCCGGTAGCTGATAAAATATTACTTATCAGTTTATTCGTCGTTTTTGCTTTGAAAGGCTTTCTTCCCCTTTGGTTGATGTACATTGTTGTGGGCAGAGACATTATTATATTTGTGGGTGCAGTGAGTTATCAACTGGTTACTCGGCAGCTTGAAATACAACCGTTATTTATAAGCAAAATCAACACCGCATTACAGATTGCTCTGGTTTTGCTAGTCGCTCTAATACTTGCTGATATACAGGTTGCGGGAGGGCTGCTTGATGTTATGATTATACTCGTTGTGCTATCAACGATAGTCAGTGGTATTAGCTACGTTGTGTTATGGACTCGTTATACGTTATCTAACAAAGCATGAAACAAAACACTGTCCAGAAAGAGCTCCCTCTCCCTCTTAAGTAGGGAGAGGGAGTTTTCGTGCTTTCTGGACGGAACTGGTTAAAACAACACAATTACGTTCAAACACATGATGACAACCAATTCACGCTGGTTCTGGCTAGCACTTTTCTCCATTACTTTTGTATTGCTGTATATGCTAGCGCCGATACTAACGCCTTTTATTATGGGTGCTCTACTAGCCTACCTTGGCGATCCTGTTGTCGACCGGCTGGAAAGGTTCAAGATATCCAGAACCCTCTCAGTGGTTATCGTATTTGTTATCTTGTTTATTTTTATGCTTATCTTTTTCCTGCTGGTCATCCCTATTCTAGAAACCCAACTTAAAGCATTAATACATAAACTCCCCGAATTCCTTGATTGGGCGTTGCAACGATTACAGCCCTATCTAAAGCAAGACCTGGATGTTGACGTATCAGTACTGGAAATAGACCGTTTGAAAGCCATGATAGGCTCTCACTGGAATCAGGCTGGAGGTATTATCCGTACCTTAATCTCTGCCATCTCGCATTCTGGCATGTTCGTCGTGGCATGGATGGCCAACATTGTGCTAACACCTGTTGTCGCTTTCTATATGCTGCGTGACTGGGATCATTTCGTTGCCTATATCCATGATCTGCTACCGCGTAACGTAGAACCTACCATTAGCCGTCTTGCTAAGGAATCCGATAATGTACTGGGTGCTTTCCTACGAGGTCAGCTGTTAGTTATGCTTAGTTTGGCGACTATTTACACCATAGGCTTGTGGATGATCGGTGTAGAGTTTGCATTGCTAATTGGCTTGTTCGCGGGCTTGTTGAGCTTTGTACCTTATCTGGGACTCATTCTAGGCGTAGTTATCGCAGGTTTAGCGGTCATGTTCCAAACACAAGACTATGTAGACTTATTGCTCGTACTACTTGTCTTCAGTATTGCACAAATAATTGAGTCCATGCTGCTTACGCCAATGCTGGTGGGTGAACGTATTGGTTTGCACCCTGTTACTGTTATTTTTGCAGTACTTGCGGGTGGGCAGTTATTCGGTTTCTTAGGTATACTATTAGCACTACCCATAGCAGCTATTCTTGCGGTTATCATGCGGCATCTGCATAGCTCGTATAAAGAAAGCCATATTTACCGTCTTTAAGGACTCAGGATTAAATAAGATGCGGAACTTGACGCAGAATTTTTGTTCCAGA
>CAZDMX010000081.1:0-8150 GCA_964506085.1 uncultured Thiothrix sp.
TTAACCTAAAAAACGCAGTTGAAACTACTGCGAATATCTATAGCACTGAATCTAAAGGCTTTCTTGAAAATATTGACTTCACCCGTAGAGTGACTACGAATAAAGCCAACATTTTCCAGAAACTCCTTTATCTTCAGCACTCTAGTCATTCTCGCTACGTTTCAACTGAGTTTTTTAAGTTTAATGTAGAAATAAGCACATAGATGTACCTTTCATCCACAACATAAAGATTTTTGAAAAAGTTTATAGAATATTTATGAATTCAAATTATTCATCAGTTATCTTAGGACTCAGAATTAAAACACAGACTGTGGCTATTATAACAACTAGAAAACGAGAGAACCAACATGAACAACGTAACTAAAATACTAACTCTACTCACTTTAAGCTTTTCCAGCTTGTTAATGAGCAATGCATCCTTTGCCAAATCAGACTCTATTGTCCTCGGCATGGGATGTTTCTGGGGGGCTGAAAAATACATGGCAAGAATACCCGGGGTAACCGATGTTGAAAGTGGCTATGCCGGAGGCGATTACAAAAATGCCACCTACAGAGGTGTCCTTATGCATGAGAAAAAACTGAAATTTGGACTAACCAAAGTGCGTAACCATGCAGAAGTGATCAAAGTTACTTTTGATGATGAAAAAGTGGACTTGAAAACTGTCCTCGCTACTTTCTGGGAAACTCATGATCCCACACAGGGGGATCGACAAGGTAATGATGTGGGTACCACGTATCGTAGTGCCATTTTTTATCATAATGATGAACAAAAACAAATAGCACTGAACACTAGGGATATTTACCAAAAAGCACTGACTAAAGCCAAGCTTGCTAAGATCACTACCGAAATCGCTACCCTTAAAAACTATGCGACTGCTGAGGAATATCATCAAGATTATTTGGTGAAAAATCCAAAGGGTTACTGTGCACTTAAAGGTACAAAAGTAGCCTATCCAGGTTCAAGCCGAACATTTGCTGCACCTGCTAAACCATTGAACGTAGCTGATCTTAACGCTGATCGCCAGCTTATCGTATTTGAAGCAGTGGATTGTCAGTTCTGTGAAAAATTTAAAACCGACATATTAAATAAATGGGAAGCTGAAACTCCTATCAAAGCAACGCTAAGTACCAAAGCTCCAAAGGGCTGGAAACTAAAGAAAACTCTCTTTGCGACACCTACCATTGTGTTATTTGAAAAGGGAGTAGAAGTCTCCCGTTATACAGGTTACAACGGTGAAAAGCCGCGCTTCTGGAAGTGGTTAGGGTTTCAATTACTTTCTCCTGCGCAGCAAAAAATTGCTTTTGAAAATGGCACCGAACGCGCATTTACAGGCTCTAACCTAGATGAAACACGCCCTGGCAGGTTCGTTGATCCGATTACTGGCGCAACTTTATTTCGTACCGATACCAAATTCAAAAGTGGTACTGGATGGCCGAGTTTCTTCAACCCTATCGAAGGCTCTATTACGCTCCACAAAGATAAAAAATTCGGCATGACCCGTACTGAAGTACGTAGTGCAAGCTCTGGTATCCATCTTGGACATGTATTTAACGATGGCCCACCTCCAACACATAAGCGCTATTGTATTAATGGTAATGTATTAAAGTTTATTCCTGATGAGGTCGCAAAGAGTAACTAGGAACGGCAATCTTAGTAGAGACGTTGCATGCAACGTCTCTACGTTGTAATGCGGCGTAAACTTTGTCTACTTTTTCTTCTCAGCTAAACGCTTGCTTTCTTTTTTTAGCGGACTTCCTTGGGGACAAAAACTTGCAGTGAAATTCACCAATGTCGCAATTAGGTTTTTATCAGCAATAGAATAATGCACATATTGACCTTTCTTTTGGCTATGTACTAGACCTGCATTTTCCAACACCTTCAAATGTTTAGATAGAGCCGGTTTGCTCATTTCAAAACGCTCTGCAATTTCACCAGAGGTTAACGCCGTGCTTGATAAGTAGCTCAGAATCAAACGGCGAGGCGTTGATGATAAGGCTTCGAATACTTTTGCTGTTTTATCAAGATCTGTCATGTGTTGTAGTCTAGCATTTTTGTGCATAGCCTAAATAAGAGATTGACTTACTTTTGGTATATTCAAATTTAGTTTTATGTCCAAATGTTGCGTAATCGATTTTACCTGTTTTTAATTGTCTTATCGTGTAAATCATTCGTAATGGATTTATAGAGGGTCCCATACCGCACTGGTCTAAAGGGTTTAGTTGTTGTTTTTGTAATACCTTTTTCAGATCATTTGGGCGAATGAACTTATCCCATACATGGGTGTTCTTAGGCATAAAACGGGTCCACGGTATATTTTGTGCAACCTCAATAGCAGCAATTTTACTCATCAGCGTTTTATTAATAGTGTCGTAAATAAAAAGCCCTTTTGGCTTTAATACGCGGCTTGCCTCAGAGATCACCTTGTCTACGTCATCGACATGTTCCAGCACATCACAACAAGTAATCACATCAAAGCTGTTATCTTCAAAAGGCAACTGTTCTGCGGGTGCTTCCCGATAATCTATTGTTAACTTGTTTTCGATGGCATGTTGCTTTGCAGTGACTAGACTAGGGGCAGATATATCTATACCACTGACAACAAAACCGTCAGCAGCCATATCTTCAGTAATGATTCCGCCTCCACAGCCGATATCTAGTAGAGTGCTATTTTCACGAAGATGAAACTTCTTCAGCGATGACTTTATATAGTGTGACCGAATCGGGTGTATACCTGTCTCAAGAATATTTAAGAAAGAATCTGCCTGCCACCAACCTTTTGACATTTGGTTGTATATATCATTATTTATTACCTTACTCATGTTAGCTCCTTGTTTATATATTTAGTTAATTAACTATTTAGTTAAATATATAATTATATATGCTATAGTTCAACTGTTAATTTGAATTTAATCCTTATTGAGGATTCTGGACTTAATGTTGGAGGTATCTTAAATGAATGAAATTAATAAACTTAAAGTCTATTACAACAGTGCATGTCCTGTATGCGATGCAGGTATTAATGCTCAAAAAAACAAGAGTAGCAACTGCGCTATAGAGTGGAATGATGTACACCAAAATAACGAAATAGCCCAAGATGTGAGTGGAGATTTAGAGTTTGTACGAGAGCGTTTGCATATTATAGACGAGAACAATGAGTTGGTAGTGGGCATAGAGGCCTTTATTGCATTATGGAAAAACTCACCTGGTGAACAATGGAAAGCAACATTACTTTCTTTGCCAGTGGTAAGACCTCTTGCAAATATGGCTTATAATGGGTTTGCACGTTTATTGTATAAATGGAATCGTAGACGTGGTAGTTGGTAATCTGTCTTATACAAGCTCAGACAGCCTCCTGTCTCGCCAGTTTTCGTAATACATAACCTGCTGCATAAAAACCAAAAGGTGCGGTTACACACACTGCTGAACCAAAGCCACTGGCACAGTTTAAGCCCGTTGTTGCACTTCCTGTAGGTTTCTGAGGAGAGGTTTCACCATCTGCAGCAGGGTATAACAAATGTTCTTCTGAGAATACACAGGGAATGCCAAAACGTCTGCTAGGGTTATCAGGAAAGTGATAATCCTGTCTTAATAGTTTGCGTACTTTAGCTAACAACGGATCTTGGCGCGTCTTTGATAAATCAGTGATCTGAATCTTTGCAGGATCGGTCATTCCCCCTGCTCCACCCATAGTGATCAACTTGATTTTATTTCTTTTGAAATAATGGATAAGAGCCGCTTTTGTGCGAAAGCTATCTATACAATCAATCACCCAGCTATATTCTCTACCCAATAAATCAGCTTGATTCTCAACATTTATAAAGTCATCAATCTGATTTACCTTACAAGCTGGGTTAATCGTTGCAATACGTTCAGCCAATGCTTGGGATTTCGCTTTACCAAGCGTTTTATCAGTCGCTTGTAACTGCCGATTGATATTAGATTCAGCCACATGATCCATATCTATCAAAGTGAGCTCACCGATAGCACTACGCACCAAAGCCTCGACCACCCAAGAACCCACGCCACCTAAACCAATCACACACACATGAGCTTGCCTAAAGTTCTCATAGGCTGTGGCGCCATAAACTTTGGCAACGCCCTTGAAGCGACTGGATGATGTAGATGATTGACTCTGTTGCATTATTACTCTAGTTTCAAAAAAAAGGGACGCCAATGGCATCCCTTTTTAAGTTAACTCACTAAGGACTCAGAGTAAATAACTTGCGAAGCTTATTTAATCCTGTGTCCTAAACAAAGTGGTTTAGTATTTATATCCCGCTTCAAATAAAGTATCTTGTGAAGAAGGTTGAGAACCAGCCACATACTCGCCTTTAGAGGCTTCAGAGTTTGCTTGTGCTCTTGCCATTACAGCTTTTTGACCTGCTTCGAGATCAGTTCCCTGCCATGCTTGTAAACAAGATTGTTGTAATGCACGACCATAAGAGAATGTTAAGCTCCATCCACCTCTACGATCAATACTATTCATAGTGTTAAGATATACAGAAGCGTCTTCTTCTGTAAGTCCACCCGATAGGAACATAATGCCAGGAACCGCAGCAGGCACACAACGATCCATAGTCTGAACCGTCATTCTTGCCACTTCTTCAGAACCCGCTTTTTCCGTCGCATCAGCACCAGAAACCGTCATTGAAGGTTTCAAAAGCGTGCCTTCTAGGTAAACGCCATTATCGGCAAGTGCTTTATACACAGCGATCAATACTTTTTCTTGTACTTCTGCTGTTGTTTCAATGCTGTGAGCGCCATCCATAAGAATCTCTGGCTCGACGATAGGCACAAGACCAGACTCTTGACAAGCTCTGGCATAACGCGCCAAGCCCCAAGCATTTTCCTGAATAGCTAGATCTGTTGGGCATCCATCTTCAGTGATCTGTAGCACAGCACGCCATTTAGCGAAACGCGCACCACGCTCGTAATACTCAGCTGTTCTTTCAACTAATCCTTCTAGACCTGTACACCACGTTTCAACTTCACCTGCGCCAGCAAGAGCACGTAATCCTTTGTCTACTTTAATGCCCGGAATAATACCCAAATCATTAAGCTTATCTACCATAGTTCCACCATCTAGGTGATCTTGGAACAACGTCTCTTCAAAAAGAATAGCTCCACTGATATATTCTCCAAGACCTTCAGCGGTAAAAAGCATACCTCTATAAGCTTGTCTATTTTCTTCCGTATTCTCAACATTGATACCCGCGAGGCGATTACCAATAGTCGGTGTAGACTCATCAACTGCGAGTAAGCCTTTTCCTTTTGCTGCTAAAAGTTTAGCTGTTTCTCTCAGTTCATCTTTTTTTTCAATCATTACTATCTCCGTGGAATATTTAAAAAGTTTACTTCAATTTCATGCAGGGCTGTTCAATACTAACCGGAAGTGAGACTTCAGTCTCGCCAATGCTTCTTCGTAGCACCATTTGCGGGACTAAAGTCCCACTTCCAAGTAAAAACACATCGTTGATAGTGAAAAATTAGCTGTATTGAACAGCCCTGCAATTTCATGCGTCCTATTCATGCGATCTATCTATGAACAGGCTCTAGATTTTTTCTAACAAGTTGTATTCGCCACTCATGCTCTCAATCAATATTATGCTCACCTACACGAATAATTTTAAGCATATTAGTGCCGCCGCCTGCTCCGGCAATATCACCTTTGGTAACAATCACCAGATCCCGATTCTTTACGATACCCTCTTCAACCATGTGTTCTACACAAATCCGATTTGCTTCGCTCAAATCGGTTAATGAGTTTTTCTTGATTTTGACGGGATACACGCCACGATAAATACTAACACGCCTACACGTACGTCGATGTGTGGTCAAAGCATAAATAGGAATACCTGAACTAATTCGTGACATCCAACGTGCTGTAGCGCCAGATTCCGTCAAGGCGGCTACAGCTTTAACGCGCATATGGTTGGCGATATACATCGCTCCCATAGCAATGCCTTCATCTTCACGCAAGAACTCTTCACCGATACGATGCGTCGATTTCCTGGCCGCTTTACTATATTCTGCCTCAACACAGATCTCAGCCATAGCTCTAACAACTTTAGCAGGATGTTTACCCGCTGCGGTTTCACCCGACAACATCACCGCATCCGTTCCATCCATGACCGCATTGGCCACATCAAAGACTTCTGCACGAGTCGGAATAGGATTTTCCGTCATACTTTCCATCATCTGGGTTGCAGTGATAACGGCTCTGTCTAACTCTCTTGAACGCTTGATCAGCATTTTCTGCATCTTAGGTAAGTTTGCATCACCTATCTCAACCCCTAAATCGCCACGAGCCACCATGATGACATCGGAGGCTCTGATCAAATCATCCAGTACCGGTTGAATGACAGATTCAGCACGTTCGACTTTAGCGACGATGGCTGCACCACCACCCGCCTCCACCATCAGCTTTCGTGCCAGATCTATATCAGCGGCATGTCTTGGAAAAGAGACCGCCAGAAAATCAACCTGCATATCGGCAGCTGTTTTTATATCTTCTCGATCTTTTTCCGTTAGCGCTTCAGCGGACAATCCACCGCCTCGACGGTTGATGCCTTTATTGTCAGATAGCTCCCAACTATTCACCACCGTTGTATAAACTTTTCCGCCTTCAACCTTATTAACCGTGAGCACTAAACGACCGTCATCAAGCCAAAGCTCATCGCCTTCATTAACATCTTCTGCTAATTGTTTATAGGCTACACCCACTTGCTGCTGATTACCCTCGTCTCGACCGAGGTTAACGTCAAGGATAAAAGGATCACCCATATTCAGGAATATTTTGCCATCTTTGAAGCGTTCGATACGAATCTTCGGACCTTGTAGGTCAGCCAAGATGGCGACGGTACGCTTATGCTTTTTAGCAAACTTATGTACTAACCGTGCACGTGCCTTATGCTCTTCAGGTGAACCATGAGAGAAGTTCATACGTACCACATCTACGCCTGCTAGAACCAATTCACTAATGGATTCAGGAGTCGTCGTGGACGGACCCAAAGTTGCTACTATTTTTGTTCTTCTCATACAACCTTTTGTATTTTTAACTAGAAGAAATCACCTGCTGCGAAGTGCCAACAGGCATGATTATTTCGCTTAGACCTTTAACGCATTATCGCTGCGTCTATCCTTTTGCGCGCTCTTCAAGCATCGCAACTACCGGTAATTTTTTACCTTCGAGAAACTCAAGGAAAGAACCACCACCGGTTGAAATGTATGAAACTTTATCTGCAATATTATACTTATCAACGGCTGCTAAAGTATCACCACCGCCCGCTACTGAGAAAGCGTTAGATTCTGCTATTGCTAATGCAATTTCTTTTGTACCACTACCGAACTGATCAAACTCAAACACGCCAACTGGGCCGTTCCAAACGATAGTTCCAGCATTTTTAATGACGTCACATAGCTCTGCAACTGACTTGGGGCCAATATCAAAGATCATGTCATCATCAGACACGTCAGCCACATCCATGGTCGTTGCTTCTGCTGATTCCGAAAACTCTTTACCGCACACCACATCGGTAGGGACTGGAATATCACCACCGTTTGCTTGTGCCGCTGCTTTTAATTCTCTTGCTGTTTCTACTAAATCTTCTTCGTAAAGAGATTTACCTACATTGTGACCTTCCGCTGCGATGAAGGTATTAGCAATACCGCCACCCACGATGAGCTGATCCACAATCTTCGAAAGAGAGTCCAGCACGGTTAGTTTTGTTGATACTTTTGAACCACCGACCAATGCCACGAACGGACGTGCGGGGTTATCCATTGCTTTACCTAACGCTTCCAACTCACCCGCTAATAAAGGCCCTGCGGCTGCGGTAGGTGCAAATTGACCCGCACCATGCGTTGAAGCTTGTGCGCGGTGAGCCGTGCCGAAGGCATCCATAACATAGATGTCACATAGTGCTGCATATTGCTTTGATAAGGCTTCGTCATTCGCTTTTTCGCCTTTGTTGAAACGTACATTTTCTAGTAGCACAACATCCCCATCATTCAGCACGGGTGCATTATCAAGATAGTCCGTCACCAGCTTTACATCTTTACCTAGCAAACCGCCTAAATGCGCTGCGACAGGAGCCAGTGAAAACTGATCTTCAGGAGAGCCTTCTGTAGGACGACCCAAGTGAGACAT
>CAZDMX010000082.1:0-8026 GCA_964506085.1 uncultured Thiothrix sp.
ATTTTATATAAATTACTTAATGTATTACTTTAATAGTATGTCGTGTAGTAGTAACGTGCAGCCAGCCAACCTATCTTAAATAAGGTGACCAAGCTGGATGCCCTACATCGCTATATGGCGAATGTAGATGTGTATTAGCTCGCCCATTATCACTAGCCACCGCCAACACATGACGACGACCTTTACCGCGTGTTTCGTAAAGCACCATCGCACCGTTAGGCGCCAAGGTGGGGGATTCATCTAAAGAGCCATTAGAAATAACATCCGACTCACGACTCACCAAGTCCATAAGAACCACTCTAAACTTACCACCGTTCTGACGAATCAATGCCAGCTTATTCCCTACCACATCAGCGGCAGAGTTATATTTGCCATGAAAGGTCATTCGTTTAGGTCGTGCTTTATTGACAAAGCCATTAGTACTTGTAATGCGATAAAGCTGCGGGCTTCCGCCGCGATCAGAAGTAAAGACGATAGAACTACCATCTTGAGTCCAGCTAGGTTCGGTATCAATGGCTCGTGAGTGGGTCACCCGCGTCAACCTTCCTGATGCAATATCAATGGTATAAATCTCAGAATTACCTTCTACTGATAAACTAACCGCTAACTTCCGGCCGTCCTTTGACCAGGCAGGTGCGCCATTGATGCCCTTCCGAGCAGATACCGTGCGCCGGCTCCCTGAACCTAAATTTTGGATATAAATAGCAGGACGACCTGATTCAAAAGAGACATAAGCAATCTCCTTTCCTGTGGGCGACCAGGCGATGGACATTATAGGCTCTAGAGAAGTCACGACGGACTGATCATTATAGCCATCAGCGTCTGCCACGATTAGCTGATAGATTCGATCATCACCCCCACCATTTGCTGCCACATAGGCAATCTTCGTATCGAAGGCTCCTCTGATGCCAGTCAATTGTTTATAAATAGCATCAGAGGATTTATGCGCAACACTCCGTTGATTGGATTGAGGCGGAGTAACAAACCCAGCCACCTTTCTGCCATTGTTGATATCTATAATTTCTAGTCTCAAATCAGAATTTACCGATTTACCACGTATTAAAAACTCCGCACCACTACGCTTAAGCTGCTCTGGATTTAATGTGCCTCCAAAAGGAGACAAGTTACCCGCAGCCTTTGCATCAGTAAATTGAAAACGACCACTGCGTTGAAGATTTGTTTTCACTATGACTCGCATTTTCTGAGCGAAAGACCCCCCTTGAAAAGGCGCAAGCAGTATTTTAACAGCGGCATCATCACCCGATTTATCAATAACGAGATCTAAATCAGCTTGAGAGGGTGACATGCTTGTTAGGATGATCGCTACTCCGATGAAACCCTGTCCTAACCCTCGTCTCAGCCGCTTTGAAAAGGTCGGCAGTTTGATTGTTTTTTTCATTATTTCTCTATCTTCTAAAGGTTAAATTTAAATTCTCATCAAACAAATCATTGCGTGAAGGACTAGGTAAAGGTTCTGCATTTTTAAATGCCGTTTTAATACTTTGGCAAAATGAGCTAGAACCCTTACAACTCACTACAGTTAAGCTACGGATAAAGCCACTTCTGGAAACCTTCACCTTCACTCTTGCCGTCATGCCACTAGACCCTGGAGGTGTTTGCCAACGTGGACGCACATGACGTTCTACTTTGCGTCCCCAATTCCCTAACGCTTGTTGCCGCGCTTTCGCCTGCTGCGCAGCTTTAGCTTTTTGAGCTTTTTTCTGTGCCGCTTTTTGGGCTGCCTGTTCGCTTGCCCGTTTTGCATCGGCGGCTTTTTTCGCTTTCTTCTGTGCATCCCGCTTTGCTTTCGCTGCCGCTGCTAGTGCCGCTATGCCTTGTTTACGCTTAGTTTCTTCCTCTGCTCTTGCTTTAGCTGCTTTTACTTCCTTGGCTTTAGCTTGTGCTGCTTCTTTTGCTTTAGCTGCTTCTTTTGCTTTAGCTTCTTTCTTTGCCTTTGCTTCTTGATTCGCTTTAGCTTCTTGCTTCGCTTTGGCAGCCACTTCTTCTGTTGCTCTTTTCTGAGCTGCTTTCTTCTCGTCCTCTTTCTTAGCTTTAGCTGCTTTATTCGCCTGTTCCTTTTTTGCCTCTTGTTTTCTTGCTTTGGCTTTTGCCTCTTTTCGAGCTTCCCTCTTAGCCTTCTTTTTAGCTTGTGCTCTGGCCTCCTTTCTGGCCTTTTCTTTCGCTACTTTGTTGGCTACTTTGTTGGCTTCTTTCCTGGCTTTAGCCTTTGCTTCTTTTCTGGCTTTCTTTTGAGCGGCTTTCTTTGCTCTAGCCTTAGCTTCCTTTTTTGCTTGAGCCTTAGCCTCTGCTTTTTTCTTAGCTTGTCTTTGTGCCTCTTGCTCCTTTCGTTTCTCCTTTAGCAACTTCTCTGTATTGACCTGTTGAACAGGAATCGGTTCCACTGGAATTTCTATTTTTGGCTCACTTGGAATAACAGGATCTGGTTTGATTATCTCTTCTTCAAAGCGCTTAATTTCTTGTCGTTGTTGTTCAATTGTTTCAATAGCATTGTCATGTAATCGTAATTGCTCTGCTAAAAGTGGCAAATCAATATTAGTGACTTGAGGAAGTTCAGCCTGTGGAGAAATAATCGTCACAGGAACCGGACTTCCAGCCACCTCAGGTTTCTCGGTAAAATTAAAACCCACCACAAATAACAAACCAATCAGTAAATGAAAAACAACTGCTGATGTTATTGCTACAGGGTGTTTTTTAACGATCTCGAACATTTTTTCTTTATTAGTTAGTACTTTATTAGTGGCTAGGCGTATTGCTAGCGGCAATCAAACCTATATTTTTTGCACCGGCATTTTGTGCAGCAACCATAGCCCTCATGATGAAATCATATTCAACGCCTTTATCACCTTGAATGTAGACAGGGCGATTTGGCTTGTCTCTCAATTGGTCAGCGATTTGTTGTGCAAGTTCAGAAGTATCATTAATTTCATTCTCCCCAAGAAAAAAATTACCTTTATTATCAACGGCAATCTGCACAGGTGTGGTTTCGTTATCAACCGCAACGGGTGCTGCATTGGCTTCTGGTAAATCAATTTCAACACCCAATTGCATCATGGGTGCTGTCACCATAAAGATAACCAGCAACACCAACATAACGTCGATATATGGCACCACATTCATCTCCGCCATCTGCTTTTTTCTTTGTCTGCGGCTCATCAGTGCCTTCCTTCATTGTTGTTTTTGGTCATTATATGCCGATCCAGTAAGGCCACGAATTCTTCGCGGAAGTTCTCGAAAGAGACAGACAATCTATCGACAGAATCACTAAACTTGTTATAGGCAATAACCGCTGGAATCGCTGCAAACAAACCAAACGCGGTGGCTATCAACGCCTCAGCAATACCGGGAGCTACAACAGCCAAGGTCGCCTGCTTCATCTGCCCGATAGACAAAAAAGAATTCATGATTCCCCAAACCGTACCGAACAAACCAATATATGGACTGGTAGAACCCACTGTCGCCAAAAATGAAAGGTTATGATCAAAACGATCAAGCTCGCGAGATTCTGCAACGCGCATGGCTCGTTGCGCAGCAGGAACCACACCATTTATTAGATCCGTGTTCTTCTGGGTGATACGAGTGAATTCCTGATAGCCTTCATAAAATATTCGATCCATACCTTCATGCGGCCTGCTGTTCTTTAATTCTGAATATAAACGCTTTAGAGAAATTCCACTCCAAAATCGGTCTTCAAAAGCTTTAGCGTTTCTCTGCGCATCACGTAGTTGACTATATTTAATAAAGATTAGCGCCCAAGAAGCTATAGACATCATGACTAGAATCGCCATGACGATCTGCACTAATAAACTAGCTTCAGTAATGAGCTTTAAAATCGAAAGATCTGCTTGCACGTAACTTGCCCCTTTAAGTTCATATAATTTTTACCCGTACTGCTCACTATACAAAATCAGCATAACGATAACAGACATTAGGGCACTTCTTTTAGAGAGTAACCCGCAACATAAGTTCCCGTCTAGAAAAGACAGACACATGCGCGTACGATAAATAATTTTTCGCAGTTTTTTATTACTCTGCTATCCTCTCTATATATACAGAATACAACTCTATGGAATTATAATGAAACTCTTACTACCTGTTGCGATACTTATTCTACCTTTACTTATTGGCGCTCAAGCTAGTGCTCAAACCGCTGAAACCAAAAGAGCAGCAAATACCACTAAAAACATCCACGGTGATTGGCCTGAGCCTGGAGTAGAAGCACCTCAAGCTCAAGCAGACCAGCTTACAACAACGCTTTCGCCTCCAAAAGCAGCACCCCCTCAAACGCAACCACGTCAAGCACCATCACAAGCTAACACTGCTGCTTATCTTGGCATAGGCATTGATATTCTGCCTCAATCGGTAGTTGCGCAAATACCATCAGGAGTTTCTACCGGTGAAGGCATCTTAGTGACCAGATTTGCTGAGGATTCACCCGCCAGGAAAAGCGGTCTACGTGCTTATGACATCCTCTTATCTTATGATGACACAAAGCTTATTCACCCCAAGCAGTTCATTTTACTAATCCATAATGACAAACCTGGACGAGAGGTGAAGCTCAAAGTATTACGCAATGGGAATGTCAGTACACAGGTGGTCACACTAGGTTCACAAGACATTCCACAAAAAGCAGATGGCTTATCCATCAAACAGCTTGGCAAAAACCTGTATCTGGCAAGCGTTCGATTTACCGATGCTAGCGGTAAAAAACAATTGCGTGAATACAAGGGAACACGCGAACAAATCTATTATCAGGCCATGAATGCCCAAGACTTGCCCGAAAAAGATAAACAACAGGTTATGTATGCAGCAGGTGGGCCACAAAAGAAAAGTAACGATAGCTGGGGTTCATTTATGCCCTTTGGCAACAGCAATAATAGTAACAATAGCTGGGGATCGTTTTTACCATTCGGGGGAAATAACAAAGGAAATAACTCATGGGGATCATTCTCCCCTTTTAATCGTTAAGGACTGAGAGTTCAATAACATCCTAAGAGAGTTCCATATCCAGTTTATAAATGGTATCCGGTGAATGGTTCTGTTCTTTAGAAGGGTGTTGTCTATCTTCTTGAGCAGCCTCTTGTGTAGAAGTCTGCTCTTGTTGAGGTTGTGATTGTGGTGGTTGAGAAGAACAAGCTGTTATTCCAAAGAATATGTTGGTCATAAACAAAAGATAAATGAGATTAAGGTGTTTTTGTTTGAAATGTCCGAAAAGCGAAAAAACCATTTACCAAGCCCCTATATTTATATAAGTGTTACCCACATGGACAACTAAGCTTATAATTGGTTCATTTTGTTTCACATTTTCACCGTAACTCACTCACGATTCGATAACTTCTCAACCCAAAGTGCAGTACTTGACGCAACACTTACTGGCATCGCAAAGAAGTTAACAATAGGTATCAGCGTCATCAACATGACACCTGATCCAAACCCCAATGAGAGAAACCGATTTTTCTTCAATAAACTCACTTCGTCTTTAAAGAACATGTCATGGTTGCTCATTGGATAATCCATATATTCCAATGACAACATCCAGATACCATATAGTATCCAAGCAAACGGGGCGACAACATTAATGACCGGAATAATCGTCATAATAAGCAACACAATCAACCACTTCAACATGTGGGCTATTTTCTTTGTTTCACTGGATATAGTACGCCCCATGACTGACGTAACGGACTGATCGTCTACTTGATCTATCGCACCGCCACGCAGATGCTGCTCAACTTTATAAGCCAGCATGGAATTAAAGGGAGCCGCAATTAGGTTAGCTATAACCGTAAAACTATAATAGGTTGCGATGATAATCAGCACTGCAAACAATGGCCTTAAAATCCACAAAACGCCTGTTTGTAACCAATCCGGCATCCAGGAAATACTACTCAAAAGAGAATTCATCCAGCTATCAAATTGGGTAAAACCAAAATAAATAGCCAGACTGAAAACTACAAGATTAACCAAAAGCGGAACAACGGCATAACGCCTAACACCCGACTTGCCGATTAATGAAAATCCTCTGAAGGCATATTTTAATCCGCTGAAATAATTACCCATCATAAAACCTCTTTGCCAATAAAGCTGCACCATAGGCAGCTTCTGTGTATTTAGCGCGATTAACTGGGATACCTAAAACCCCTTCTCTCATTTTCATCCACGCCGCATTTTTGCTACCGCCACCAACCGTGGTAATTTGACTAACTTCGGGCGCACCCAGTTTTTTTAGTAGCCGATAACCTGTATTTTCTACTCTGGACAAACTTTCTAATAATGCCTGAAAGAAAACCACATCGTCATTAGGTCGCGGGCTAAGCACCGGTTCCTTGTGTGGATCATTGACAGGAAATCGCTCTCCCATTTTCGTCAATGGATAATAGCGGATTCCTGTAGAGACATGAATATTCAGATGCTCTGTCATGGATAGCATCGTTGCATCATCAAAGTATTGCCGTAGAATTTGTCCACCACAATTGGATGCTCCGCCCACCAACCATTGATTAAAATAAGGCTGGCTATAAACACCGTATTCAAGCGCGGTGATTGGCTTATCAGATAATACCTTCAAAACGAGGGTACTGCCTAAAGAAGTCACGGCATTTCCGCTTTGATTGATCTTGGTAGCCATAACCGCAGCAACACTATCGGTTGTTCCGGCAACAAGCTGTAGATGCGAGTCTAATGATAATGCTTTTGCGACAGATGGAAGCACAGCGGCCACTAGCTCACCCGGATACAACACCTTCGGCAACATCTTCTGACTCACACCATAATCAGACATCCACTGCGGCCATTGTCTAGAGACGCTATTATAACCCAGCTTAAAACAGTTATTTTGATCGCTTGAGTCATATAACCCCGTCAATTTGCCTTTGATGTAATCCGCTTGAGTAACTATTCTCAAGTCTTTACTAGGCTGACCCTCAAGCAAACGCAAGACGCGAATAAAGGTATCGCCAAGCCCTGACAAGTCTTTTCCAGACATGCTAAAAGTAGCATCGTGATCATTGTAAAGTAGCGGCTGTGTAACTGGCTTCCCTGCACTATCAATCAGTAATACACTTCCAGAGGTACCATCCACAGCGAGATAGCCAATATTGTTTCTGATCTCATGGGAAAGTGACTGAATGACTTTACAGCTTGCCTGCCACCACATCTGGCACGTTTGCTGTTCGACATTAGCATAATCAACCACCGCTTCAGCAACCACTTCTTGCAGCTCGTCTATCACGCAGATGCGCACACCTGATGTGCCTAAATCAAGTCCTGCATAGAACATAGGGGGTAACCCTAATTCTAGGCACACGGCGATAAACCCTCGTTAAACGCATCTCGCATTGTTTCACCACTAAAACAGAGAAGCCCGCTTTTAGTAACTGGCTAAGACAAGAGGTTTGAAGTGAAACTGGAAACCCATAATAAAGATGCCTCGAAGAACGCTTAACACTAGACAAGTTCAAAGTTTGACAACCCGTTGAGACAAATGACCATAAAACTCAAAAAAACGCCCTACCTGAAAAAACAACACATCATCAGGAAACCGCCAACGAAAAAAAGAATACTGCTGACGTACATTACTCAACTGTTTCGGTACAAGATACTGTCTAATCAGCTTTCTGCGTGACTCATCAAACACAAAATATTGCTGTAAAAAACCACGCGTCCAGATACTATCCCACAACCGAAAGGTATTCGCTTTTTTAAAATGTCCAAGATAAGAAGACAAAACAGCATGCAACAGATTCAGAGACTCCTCGTCAAAAGAATAGTAACAAACACCGTCGTCATCCCGTTTAACCAAGTCTTGCTCAAAGACCTGCAACTTTTCCTTTAGATGGTTCACTACGCGCCGCCTTACCAGCAAGTAATCACTACGAACAATATAACCCAAAAAATCCACCCCATCAGAAACAGATTGCAAGACCTGTTAAAGGGTAGCGTCCCCTTTATACTTAACCGCTACGGACATAAATCGTGGGATCATTTGACGAAGATCACTTGGATCAGA